>JANMWQ010000575.1:0-5204 GCA_031394085.1 Rhizobacter sp.
CGTCGACCCGATCGCGGTGATCGAGATCCAGCGCATCATCAGTTTCCTGAAGAACCGTGGCATCGGCGTGCTGATCACCGACCACAACGTGCGCGAGACGCTGGGCATCTGCGACCGCGCCTACATCATCAGCGAGGGGCGCGTGCTGGCCGAAGGCACGCCGACCGAGATCGTCGACAACGCCGACGTGCGCAAGGTCTACCTCGGCGAAAACTTCCGCATGTAGCCCGAACCATGACGGCCTTCGACAACGCAACGCGCACGGCGCCGGGCCGCCCCAAGGCGGGCGCGCGCCCCCTCGGGGGGCCGACCGTACTCGGGCGAGGGGCTCCATGAAGCCCACCCTGCAGTTCCGGCTGTCGCAACATCTGGCGCTGACGCCGCAGTTGCAGCAGTCGATTCGCCTGCTGCAACTCTCCACGCTCGAACTTGATCAGGAGGTCGAGCAGATGCTGGAGCAGAACCCGTTCCTGGAGACCGACGGCGACGACGCACCGGCGTTCGAGCCGCTGGCCGAGCGCACCACGCCGGCCGAGCGCGTGGGCGAACGCGAGACCGAACGCGCGACCGAAGCCGGCACCGACGGCGTCGGCTCGGGCGACGAAGCCGCAGCACCGCTCGACGCCGCCGAGTTCGGCGGCACCGAGCGCGACGACTGGGAAAACGGCACCGAGCGCGAAGACATCGACGGCATCCGCGAAACCCCGGGCACGAGCAGCGCGAGCCCCGAGGGCGACGACTTCGACGGCGCCGACCGCGACACCGCCATCCCGAGCCTGCAGGATCACCTGCGCGAGCAACTGCTGAGCCTGCGCCTGTCGGCCGGCGACGCTGCCGCCGTGATGGTGCTGATCGAGTCGCTGAACGACGACGGCTACCTCGCCGACTCGCTCGAAGACATCGCCACGCAACTCACCGCGAACGAGGTCGACCCCGACGGCGAGCGCGACGAGTTGATCGAGCGCCTGCAATGCGGGCTGCGCTACCTGCAGAGCATGGAGCCGACCGGCGTCGGCGCGCGCGACCTCGGCGAGTGCCTGACCTTGCAGCTGCGGCTGCTGCCGCGCGGCGAAGCGCAGACGATCGCGATCATCGTCTGCAAACAGCACCTCGACCTGCTCGCACGGCGCGACCTGAAGAAGCTCTGCGCCGTGACCGGCGCCGACGAAGACATGCTGCGCGAGGCGCAGGCATTGATCGTCGCGCTCGAACCCAAGCCCGGCCGCCAGTTCACGCGCGCCGAGGCCAACATCATCATCCCCGACGTGATCGTGCAAAAGGCCGGCCGCGGCTGGAAGGTCACGCTCAACCCCGACGTGATGCCCAAGCTGCGCATCAACGACCTGTACGCGAACGCGATCCGCGCGCAGCGCGGCCCCGGCTCGCGCAGCGCGCCCGATGCACTGAACGGCGCTGGCGCGGGGCTGAACTCGCGACTCCAGGAAGCACGCTGGTTCATGAAGAACATCCTGCAGCGCTTCGACACGATCCAGCGCGTCTCGCAGGCGATCGTCGAGCGCCAGAAAAACTTCTTCACCCACGGCGCGATCGCGATGAAGCCGCTGGTGCTGCGCGAGATCGCCGACGAACTCGGCCTGCACGAATCGACGATCTCGCGCGTGACGACTGCGAAGTACATGAACACGCCGTTCGGGACGTTCGAGCTGAAATACTTCTTCGGCTCGTCGCTCAACACCGAGGCCGGCGGCAACGCCTCGAGCACCGCGGTGCGCGCGCTGATCAAGCAGATCGTCGCGGCCGAGAACCCGACCAAGCCTTTGAGCGACAGCCAGATCTCGCAGATGCTCGACGAGCAGGGCATCCAGGTCGCGCGCCGCACGGTTGCGAAATACCGCGACGCGCTGAAGATCGCGCCGACGCAACTTCGCAAGGCGATGTAGCTTCATGCCGCTGCCGATATTTTTGCCCTGTGCCGCGGGCGTCGAGACCTTTTTGACCGAAGAGATCGAACGCATCCTGCCGAAAGCGCGCGTGCACCAGGCGCGCGGCGGCGTCGCGCTCGAAGGCGACCCGCTCGACGTGATGACGCTCAACCTGGAGAGCCGGCTCGCGCAGCGCGTGCTGATCGAGGTCGCGCACGGTTCGTACCGCGACGAGAACGACGTGTACGAACTCGCGCACAGCGTCGCGTGGGCCGAGTGGATCACGCCGCAGCACACGCTGCGGGTCGACACCACGGCGCACCGCAGCCCGCTCAAAAGCCTGAACTTCGTCGCGCTGCGCGTCAAAGACGCCGTGTGCGATCTGCTGCGCGACGCCACCGGCGAACGTCCGAGCGTCGACACGCGCCACCCCGATCTGCAGATCGTGCTGCACCTCGGCGAAGCTGAGGCAACGATCTATGTCGACAGCTCCGGCGAGTCGCTTTTCAAGCGCGGCTGGCGCGAAGACAAAGGCGATGCGCCGCTGAAAGAAACGCTCGCCGCCGCGATGCTCGCCGCCGCCGGCTGGCGCGGCACCGCGGAGGCCGGCGGCGCGCTGCACGACCCGTGCTGCGGCTCCGGCACGATCGCGATCGAGGCCGCGCAGATCGCTTGCGGCATCGCGCCGGGGCTCAAACGCCGCTTCGCGTTCGAGCGGCTGCTGCCGTTTATCGGCGACGCGCAGCGCGCCGAGCTGCAGCGGCTGCGCAGCCACGCACAAGCGCGCATCCACGCGAGCGCAGTGCCGATCTACGCGAGCGACGTGTCGTTCCGCATGGTCGATTTCGCGCGCCGCAACGCGCAGCGGGCGGGTGTCGAAGCCGCGATCACGTTCAACGGCGGCGATGCACTGGAGCGCCCGGCGCCGGAGCTGCCGGTCGATCTGCCAGGCACCTTGATGATCAACCCACCATATGGCGCGCGCATCGAGGTCGGCGGCAAGGCCGCACGCGATTCGGCAGAAGACCGCGACTTTGACAACAAAGAAGCGCCGAGCGACTTCTTCCCGCGTCTTGCGGCCCACTGGAAGCGCGCCTACACACAACATGCCGCAGGCTGGACCGCCTACGTGCTCAGCCCCGACATGAAGCTGCCGGGAGCGATGCGATTGAAAGAATCACGCCGCGTGCCGATGTGGAACGGGCCGATCGAGTGCCGGCTGTTCAGGTTCGACTTGGTCGCCGGCTCGGCGCGCCGTTGAAATCGCCTCAGGCCAGCGCCGGGCCGCCATGGGCCACGAGGAGGCCCACTTCGTGACCCTCTGCGGCCTGAGTTCCCCCCGGGGGCAACGCCGCGGGCGTCTTGGGGCCGTCATCTATTTCGGCATCAGCTGCCCGAGCAGCGCACCCATGTCGTCACCGAAGCCGCCGCTCGGCGCTTCGCCGTGCGGCGTGAGGCGGCTGATCACCTCGGGCAGCATCTGCGAGAGTTGCCCGGCCGCCTCGCCGTGCGACAGGCCGAGTTGTGCGGCGAGTTTGCCGATCGCGTCCGACCCGAGCACGCTCGACAGCTGATCGCCCGAGATCGGCGTGTTCTGGCCACGGCCGATCCACGAGCCGATCACGTCGCCCATGCCGCCCTGCGTGAAGCGGCCGATCAGGTCGCCGAGGCCACCCACGCCCGCGCCCTGTGCGTGCTGCCCGTTCGCCAGCATCGCGATCACCGAGCTCAGCAATACCGACCCAGTCGCACCCTGCGTTGCGCCGGGCGCCGGGGGTTGCGCGCCCGGCTGGGCATTGGCCAGGGCACCGATCACCGAATCAAGCAAGCTCATGTCACCACTCCTTATGTTGGAGCCCGATTCTGTTCAGTGCGCCGCTGCAGCGCAAGCCACGCGAGTGCCACGCCGGCGAGCGCCACCGGCAGGATCGAGCCGAGGTTGAGCAGCGCCCAGCCGCGGGTCGTGACGAGCGCGCCGGAGCTGAACGAGGTGAGCGTCATCGTCGTGAAGATGACCGTGTCCATCGCGGCCTGCGCGGTCGTCTTCTCTTCCGGTCGATAGGCCTGCGTGAACAAGGTGGTGCCGCCGATGAACAGGAAGTTCCAGCCGACACCGAGCGTCAGCAGCGCCAGCGTGAAGTGCATCAGCTCGACACCCGCGAGCGCCACTGCGATGCAGACCGCGTTGAGCGCCACGCCGACCGCCATCACCGGCAGGCAGCCGAAGCGCCGGATCAGCGAGCCGGTGAAAAAGCTCGGCACGAACATGCCGAGCACATGCCATTCGAGCACCAGCGCGGTGCTCGCGAACGGATGCGAACACTGCGCCATCGCGATCGGCGTGGCGGCCATCAGCAGGTTCATCACGCCGTAGCCGAGCGCGCAGGCCGCGACCGAAACAATGAACACCGGCTGGCGTGCGATCTCGCGCAACGGTCGCCCCGGCGCGGCGGCGCTCGGCTTCGGCAACGGCGGGAACTCGATGAACGAGACCGTGAGCAAGGCCAGCAGCGCGATGCCGACCAGCGCCGCATACGCGCCGGCGAACGGCACGGGCAGCACATCGCGCGTCGCGCTCGCGAGGTTCGGTCCGGCGACCGCACCGAGGATGCCGCCGGCCAGCACCCACGAGATCGCGCGCTCCTTGAATGCCGGTGCGACGATCTCGGTCGCGGCGAAGCGGTACAGGCCGGCGTTGGCGTTGTAGTAGCCGGCCAGCAGCGTCGAGGCGACGAGCAGCCAGAAGTCGTGCGAGCTCGCCGCATACGCGCACAGGCCGCTGGCGAGCATCGCGACGCCCAGGCCGGCCTGGAATGCGCGCTTGCGGCCCCAGGCGCGCTGGTGTTTCGCGACCAGCCCCGCGCACAGCGCGCCGCCGGCCACGTAGCCGGTGATCGGCAAGGTCGCCATCCACGCCGTTGGCGCGAGGGCGAGGCCGACCAGTCCGTTGATCGCGATGAAGGTGACGTTGTTGGTGAGGAAGAGGCCCTGGCACAGCGTCAGCAGCGCCAGGCGCAGGTTCATGCCGCGCCGATCGACAGGTGCGCGAGCAGCGCGAGCGGCGCGGTGTCGGCGCGCAGCACGCGCGTGCCGAGCGAGACAGGCGTGAAGCCGGCGGCACGCGCGAGCGCTTCTTCGGCTGGCGACAACCCGCCTTCGGGACCGCTCAACGAGACGACTCCGGCGCGCGGCCGTGGCAGCGACGCGAGCGGCGTGGCGTCGGCAAAACTCAGCAGCCAACGCGCTGCTTCGCCGGCCGGCAACTCGCGGAGCCACTCGCTCAGCGACTTCACCGGCGCCACGTGCAACACCCGCGTGCGC
>JANMWQ010000674.1:0-2712 GCA_031394085.1 Rhizobacter sp.
GTTCGACAGGCCGAAGTCGCGGCCGTTGTGGGCCGAGCCTGCGCCCCCGGCGGTGGGCGGCAGGAACAGGTTCCACAGGCCGATCGCGCGCGCCTTCGGCTTGAGTTCCTCGATCGTGTTCAGTGGCGTCCAGCGTTTGCCGGCCGCGGTGTTGGCGGCGATCTCGGCCTCGAATTTGGCTTCGGCCGGGTAGATGTGGTCGTCCATGAACTTCAGCAGCTTGGCCTGCAGTTCGAGGGTGCGGGGTGAGTAGGCGAAATCCATCGTGTTGTCTCCTTCGGGTGTCCGGGTGTCAGGCGCAGGTCATTCGGGTTTCAGGCGAGTTGCGCGAGCGCCCAGCCCATGTCGGCCAGCGGTCGCGCACCGTCGCCAGCTTGACGTGCTTGCGCGCTCGACGCTGTCCCCATCTCGACACGTTTTGCAATTCCTTGCAGGATTCCGGCGAGGCGGAACAGGTTGTAGGCGAGATAGAAGTTCCAGTCGGCCATCACGGCGTCGGCATCTTTGCCTTTGCCGACCCGGCCGGTTCGCTCGCAATAGCGGCGCACATAGCTCTTTTCGTCCGGGATGCCGAGCGCGGGCAGATCGAGCCCGCCGATGCCGCGGAACTGGCCCGGCTGGATGTGCCACGACATGCAGTGGTAGCTGAAATCGGCCAGCGGGTGGCCGATGGTCGAGAGTTCCCAGTCGAGCACCGCGATCGCGCGGGGCGCGGTCGGGTCGAACATCACGTTGTCGAGCCGGTAGTCGCCGTGCACGATCGAGATCTGCGTTTCGTCGCGCGCGCTCGCGGGCACATGGGCTGGCAGCCACTCGATCAGCCGGTCCATCGCGGGGATCGGTTGCGTCATCGAGGCGAGGTATTGCTTGGTCCAGCGGCCAATCTGGCGTTCGAAGTAATTGCCCGGTTTGCCGTAGTTCGAGAGGCCGACCTTTTCGACATCGATCGTGTGCATCGCTGCGATCACGCGGTTCATCTCGTCGTAGTACGCGGCGCGGTCGGGCTTGGCAATGCCGGGCAGCGACTGGTCCCAGAGCACCCGGCCCGGCATGAACTGCATGACGTAGAACGCGCGGCCGATCAGGCCTTCGTCTTCGCACAGCAGGAGCATCTCGGGCACTGGGACGCCGGTGCCGTGCAGCGCGCTCATCACGGTGAACTCGCGGTCGATCGCGTGCGCCGAGGCGAGTAGTTTGTCGGCCGGACCGGGCTTGGAGCGCATCACGTAAGACGCGCCCGGCGTGATCAGCTTGTAGGTCGGGTTCGATTGGCCGCCTTTGAACTGCTCGACCGCCAGCGGGCCTTCGAAGCCTTCGAGCTTCGCTTCGAGAAACGCTTGCAGTACCCCGATGTCGAAGGCGTGCGATTCGGCGACGGGTTTGGTCCCGGTGTTGGCTTCCATGGCGTCAATCCGTGTGAGCAACTATCGATCGGCCGGCGCGATGCGCCGGCGCTGGGGTCGGTCGTCTACTTGCTTGCGATCGCCAGCAGCTTGTCTTTGGACAACACCACCAGCCGCGTCGGCTCGATGCGCACCGCACCATCACGCTCGAAGCCTTTGAGCTCCTGGTTGACGCGTTGACGCGAGGCACCGAGCAGTTGCGCGAGGTCTTCTTGCGCGAGTTGCAGACCGATGCGGATCTCTTCGCCCTGCGCGATGCCGTAGCTGCGCGCGAGCAGCAAGATCTGCTTGGCCAGACGCGACGCGAGGGGCCGTGTGTTGAGGTCTTCGACGGCATCGAACATCAGCCGCAGGCGCCGACAGTTCAGGCGCAGCAACGCCTCGTACAACTCGGTGTGCTGCGACAGCAGTTCCCTGAAATCGGCCTTTCGGATCACCAGCAGCGTGGTCTCGCCATGCGCGTTCGAATCGTGGGTGCGGGGCAGGCCGTCGAACAGCGAGATGTCGCCGAACCAGGTGCCGGGCTCGACATAGGTGAGCGTGATCTGCTTGCCCGAGAGCGACACCGAGCTGACCCGCACCGCGCCTTTGGCCACGCCGCACCATTCTTCGGCCGACCCGCCGCGTGTCGAGAGCATCGCGCCATCGCTCATGCGCCGCACCACGGCGCGTGACAGGATCGCATTGCGCAACGGTGGGGAAAGTCTGGAAAACCAAGAGCCGGCGTCGATGTTGGAGCGTTCGGCAAGTGTAAGAACGGGGGTGGTCATGGTGAGTCGCTGATGTGACAGCATCAGGAAGCCGCCCGAGCCTATTGTGTACGACAGCCACGCGCATCCGGAGACCTGCCATGAACCCTTCGACACTCGAAATCCCCAGCCGAAAAGGCCAGGTCAGCCCCGAAGAATGGCAGACCCGCGTCGACCTCGCGGCGGCCTATCGCCTGGTCGCGCTGTTCAAGTGGGACGACCTCGTCTTTACTCACATCAGCGCGCGCGTGCCCGGCAGCCACGACGAGTTCCTGATCAACCCCTACGGCCTGATGTTCGACGAGATCACCGCCTCGAGTCTGATCAAGGTCGATGCGCAGGGCAACAAGCTCGATCAGTCGCCGTACGACGTGAACCCGGCGGGTTTCACGATCCACAGTGCGATTCATTCGGCGCGACACGACGCGCAATGCGTGCTGCACGTGCACGCGCTCAACGGCATCGCGGTCTCGGCACAAAAGGGCGGTGTGCTGCCGATCTCGCAGCAGTCGATCTTCGTGCTGTCGAGCCTGAGCTATCACGGCTACGAAGGCGTGGCG
>JANMWQ010000687.1:0-4244 GCA_031394085.1 Rhizobacter sp.
GTGCATCGGTGCCCTCGACGCCGGCGCTGATCGAACGCGGCGCCTACCTCGCGCGTGCCGGCAACTGCATGGGCTGCCACACCGTGCAAGGCGGCGCGGCCTACGCCGGCGGGCGCGGCGTGCCCACGCCGTTCGGCAAGATCTACGCGCCCAACCTCACGCCCGACGCCGCCACAGGCATCGGCGCTTGGTCGCAGGCCGAGTTCTGGCGCGCGCTGCACAACGGTCGCGCGCGCGACGGTCGGCTGCTCTACCCGGCGTTCCCGTACCCGAACTACACCCGCATCACGCGCGACGATTCGGACGCGATCCACGCCTACCTCGGCAGCCTGCCGGCGGTCGTGCAGGCGAACAAGCCGCACGAGCTGCCGTTTCCGTTCAACCAGCAAGCCGCGCTCGCGGTCTGGCGCGCGCTCTACTTCCGCGCCGCCGAGCCGGCCGAGCCGTCGTCCGCCGACGTCGACGCCGCGCGCGGCGCCGAGTGGCAGCGCGGCGCTTATCTGGTCGAAGGACTCGGGCACTGCAACGCCTGCCACGCCAGCCGCAACGCGCTCGGCGCGACCCGCAACACGCTCGACCTCGCGGGCGGGCTGATCCCGGTGCAGAACTGGTACGCGCCCTCGCTCATGTCACCGAGCGAAGCGAGCGTGGCCGCGTGGGACACCGAGCACGTCGTCGCGCTGATGCGCACCGGCATCTCGGCGCGCGGCGCTGTCGCGGGGCCGATGCGCGAGGTCGTCGCCGGCAGCACGCAGCACCTGACCGAGCCCGACCTGCGCGCGATGGCCGTCTACCTGAAAGCGTTGCCGCAGACCAAGGCAGAACCGCCACCCGAGCCCGCCGCACCAGGCCCGTCGCCCGACAGCCCCGGCGGCAAGCTCTACGAGCAGCACTGCGTGCAATGCCACGGCGAGCAGGGCGAAGGCGTGGCCGGCGTCTACCCCGCACTCGCCGGCAGCCGTGCGGTCGCGATGCGCGTGCCGGTGAACCTGGTCCACATCGTGCTCGAAGGCGGCTTCCCACCCGCCACCGCCGGCAACCCGCGCCCCTACGGCATGCCGCCGTTCGCGACGGTGCTCAGCGACGTCGAGGTGGCTCAGTTGCTGAGCCACCTGCGCGCCAGCTGGGGCAACCGGGCCGCGCCGCTCTCGGCGCTCGACGTGGCGCAATCGCGTGGGGTGAAGTAGGGGCGGCGCGGTGTGGTGATGCCGCGACGCGCCGCGCCGCCCTCGCCGATCACCCCTGCACGAACGCCAGCAAGTCCTTTGTGAAGCGCTCCTTGTGCGTCGCGAACAGCCCGTGCGGGGCGCCGTCGTATTCGATCAGCGTCGAGTTCGCGATGCCCTTCGCGGCGGCGCGGCCCGAGGCGTCGATCGGCACGGTCTTGTCGTCGGTGCCGTGGATGATCAGCGTCGGTACCTTGAAGGCGGCGAGGTCGGGGCGGAAGTCGGTGGTCGCGAAGGCCTTGGCGCACGCCAGCGTCGGCTTCAGGCCGGCCTGCATCGAGACCGAGCGCGCCCACTCGAGCAGCTCGGCGCTGGCCGGGTGCGAGACCAGGCTGACACCGAAAAAGTCTTTGAAGAAGCCGGCGAAGAACTTGGCGCGGTCTGCCTTCATCCCTTGGGTCATCTCGTCGAACACCGACGGGTCGGTGCCGTCGGGGTTGTCGGCTGTCTTGAGCATGAAGGGCACGACCGACGAGATCAGCGCCGCCTTGACCACGCCCTTGCCACCGTGGCGCGACATGTATCGCGCGACCTCGCCGCCGCCCATCGAGAAGCCGACGATCGTGGCGTCTTTGGCACCGGTCTGCTCGATCACGTTGGCGAGGTCGTCGGCGAAGGTGTCGTAGTCGTAGCCCGTCCACGGTTGCTCCGAGCGGCCGAAACCGCGGCGGTCGTAGGCAATGGCGCGGTAGCCGGCGTCGGCGAGCGCCATGGCCTGGTCGTCCCAGCTGTCGGCCGAGAGCGGCCAGCCGTGGGTCAGGATCACCGGGCGGCCGCTGCCCCAGTCCTTGACATAGAGCTTGGTGTTGTCTGTGGCGGTCACGTGAGTCATCGGAATTTCCTTTTGGGGATGGGTGGGTCGACGACTCAGTATTCGCAGCGCCGGGCCCGCCGCGTGTAGGACTGACCACGGTTTCGCGTGTCGGTCGTTTCTGGCTCGTCTCGCTGCGCTTGTCCTACGCCGACGCGCGTTCTCCGCTTCTGCTGCTTTAAAGGTCGATCCCGAGAATCCGTTACATCGTGTAGCGAGACGGAAAATGACAATTCGACCGGGTGCCGATGAGCAGACGCAGCGCGCCGATCCGGCCGCAGACGACCCGCTGCGCCCGCTGCTGCTTGCCGCCGCCGGCGGCTGCCACGCTGCATTTGCGCAGCTCTACGCGCACACCCACCGGCGAGTTTTCGGCATCGTGCTGCACACCGTGCGCCGTCGTGCCGAGGCCGAAGAGGTTTTGCAGGAGATCTACGTCAAGGTCTGGTCGCGCAGCAGCCAGTTCGACCCGAACCGCGGCTTGGTCATCTACTGGTTGGCAGGCATCGCGCAGCGCGCGGCGATCGACACGCTGCGGCGCGCATCGAGCCGCCCGCGCGAGGTGAACGACGTCGAGGGCGAGGGCGAAGCTGACCCCTGCAGCCAGTTCTCGTCGGCCGAACCCGGCCCAGCCGAGCAATTCGAGCAATCCGAAACACGGCGGATGGTCGGCGCGCATCTTTCGGCACTGCCGCCCGAGCAGCGTGAAAGCCTCGTGCTGGCCTTCTTCGAAGGCCTGACCCACCCCGAGATCGCGCTCAGGCTGGCGTGCCCGCTGGGCACGATCAAAAGCCGGATCCGCCGCGCGATGATGGCGCTGCAGCCGGGGCTGCGAGCGATGCAATGACGCGGAATTGTCAGAACGGAATGTCGTCGTCCATGTTGTCGAAGCCGGTCGATGCCGCCTTCGGTGCGGGGCGCGGCGCGGGCGCTTGCTGCGGGCGCGAGGCCGGGGCTGGCGCCGAACGCTGCGGCGCGCTGCGCTCGCTGTAGCCGCCACCCTCTTCGTCACCACCGCCGGCACCGCCACCAGAGCCCTGGCGGCTGCCGAGCAGTTGCATCACGTCCGAAATGATCTCGGTGGAGTAGCGCTCGACGCCTTCCTTGTCGGTCCATTTGCGGGTCTTGAGCCGACCCTCGAAATACACCGAGCTGCCCTTTTTCAGGTACTCGCCGGCGATCTCGGCCTGGCGATCGAACAGCGAGACGCGGTGCCATTCGGTCTCTTCCATCTTTTCACCGGATTCCTTGTTCTTCCACTGGCGGCTGGTGGCCACCGCGACGTTGCAGATCGCGCTGCCGCTGGGCATGTAGCGGATCTCGGGATCCTTGCCCACGTTGCCGATGATGATGACTTTGTTGATCGATGCCATGAGGAGAGCTCCGCGCTTGTCTGGGTGTTTCGGGGGGGGGGGTGGGTCAATTATCGCTCCCCGTCCCGCGCAGCGGCTCCCCCCGCTGGCGGGTGCGATCGGGTGCCCTCCAACGAGTGAGGCCGACGCGCCGGAGGCGTCCCGTACCATCGCGGCTTTGCCGCTGGCCCGCACCTTGAACTCACCTGCTCCCTCGTCCCCCGACACGATCCTGCACGACGTGTTCGGCTACAGCACGTTTCGCGGTGCGCAGGCCGAGATCGTCGACCACGTGATCGCGGGCGGCGACGCGCTGGTGCTGATGCCCACCGGCGGCGGCAAGAGCCTGTGCTTTCAGGTGCCGGCGATCGCGCGGCACCGGCGCGAGCAGGGTGTGGCGATCGTCGTCTCGCCGCTGATCGCGCTGATGCACGACCAGGTCGGCGCACTCGAAGAAGCCGGCGTTCACGCGGCCTTTCTCAACTCGTCGCTGACGCTCGACGAGACACAGAAGATCGAGCGCGAGATGATGGGCGGCCGGCTCGTGCTGCTCTACGTCGCGCCCGAGCGCCTGACCACGCCGCGCATGCTGGCGCAGCTCGATTCGTTGGAGGAGCGCGGCCTGCTGAGCCTGTTCGCGATCGATGAGGCTCACTGCGTGAGCCAGTGGGGCCACGACTTCCGCGAAGACTATCTGGCGCTCAACGTGCTGCACGAGCGCTACCCCGGCGTGCCGCGCATCGCGCTCACCGCCACCGCCGACGACCTGACCCGCGCCGACATCATCAAGCGGCTGGCGCTCGAAGACGCACGCGTCTTCATCAGCAGCTTCGACCGGCCGAACATTCGCTACGC
>JANMWQ010000709.1:0-1851 GCA_031394085.1 Rhizobacter sp.
AACGCGTAGACCGAATGCCAGATCGACGAGCCGGTGAAGCCGGTGACGGTCTTGACGCCGAACGCAGCGGCCGCGCGCGCCGTGTCTTTGAGCTCGCGCGCGGCGCGCTGGCGCACCGCCTCCGGCTCGCCGTCACCCCACACGTGCGCCGGCAAAATAGCCTCGTGGCGCGCGTCGATCAGGTCGCACACCGCCTGGCCGACCAGGTGGTTGCCGATCGCGAAACACTGCAGGCCGTGGTCGGCGAGCAGCGCGCGTTTGTCGACCACGTACTGCTTCGACGCGAGCGCCTCCTGCACGTTGAAGTGGTCGCCCCAACACGCCAGCTCCAGGCCGTCGTAGCCCATCGTTTTGGCGAGCGGCGCGAGTTCGGCCAAGGGCAAGTCGGCCCACTGGCCGGTGAAAAGCGTGACGGGGCGAGCCATGTTCGAAACTCCTCTTCAGGTCAGAACGGCGAGTCGGGAAAGTAGAACTGCTTCGCCGTCGCCTTTGTGATCAGCACCGACGGGATGATCGACTTCGCCGGCAGCTTCTCGCCCTTCAGGCGCGCCTCGGCCGTCATCACGATGGCGTCGTACATGAACTTGGGCGAGTACGACACGTTGGCCTGGATGCGCGGGTCGGTGCCGTCCATCAAGGTCTTGACCATGCCCTTCGCGCCGGCACCACCGAACACGAGTTTGATGTCGGTGCGCTTGGCCTGGTCGATCGCCTTGAGCACGCCGACCGCCATGTCGTCGTCGGCGGCCCAGACGGCATCGATCTGCTTGAAGCGGGTGAGGTAGTCCTGCATCACCTTGAAGGCGTCGTCGCGGTTCCAGTTGCCGTACTTCGCGTCGAGCAGCTTGATGTCGGGCGCGCCCTTGAGCACGGCGTTGAAGGCGTCCATGCGCTCGTTGTCGAGCGTGGTCGCGATGCCGCGCAGCGCGACCACGTTGCCTTTGCCGTTCAGCTGCTTGACGATGAACTCGGCCGGGATCTTGCCGAACGCGGTGTTGTCGCCCGCCACGTAGGCGTCTTGCGCCGATTCGTCGGTGAGGCCACGGTCGACCACGGTCACGTACACGCCCTTGCCCTTGACTTGCGCGACCGGCTTGGTCAGCGCCGCCGATTCGAACGGAAAGATCACCAGCGCGTTGATCTTCGTGACCGTCAACAGGTCTTGCAGCTGATTCGCCTGTTCGCCGGCGTTGGCAGACGTTTTAACGGTGACGGTCAGGCCCGGGTGCTTCTTCTCGAGTTCTTTCTTCGCCTCGTTGGCCCACCAGACGATGCCGGCCGTGAAGCTGTGGGTCGCCGCGGGAATCGCGACGCCGAGGTTGACCTTCTGCGGGGCTGCGGTTTGAGCATGCGCGCCGATGCTGCCGGCGGCGAGCGCGATTGCGAGTGCCTGTGCGAGAACGGTTCTGCGGGTGATGAGTTTCATGGTTCGTCTCCTTTTTCTGGACCGATGGATTTGCAGCAACACGCTGCGGTGGAAAAACCTAGCGCCGTCTCTGCATGAACGCGACGACGATGATCACGACGCCCTGCACCGCCGCGTTCAGGTACACGCTGATGATGCTGGTGAGGTTCAGGATGTTGCTGATGACCGAGAGCAGCACCGCACCGATGACGGTGCCGGTGATGCTGCCCGCGCCGCCCTTGAGCGCGGTGCCGCCGACGATCACCGCGGCGATCGCCTCCAGCTCCCACAGCAGCCCGGTCGTCGGCGAGGCCGAGCCCAGGCGCGGCACGTAGAGCAGCGTCGCGATACCCACGCAGACACCGAGCAGCACGTAGGTCAGCAGCTTGATGCGGTCGACATCGACCGCGGCGTAGCGCGCCACCTGTTCGTTCGAGCCGATCGCC
>JANMWQ010000780.1:0-2678 GCA_031394085.1 Rhizobacter sp.
GGCAGCGACCTCGATGTCGTCTTCCTCTTCGACGACGCCGACGAAGAAGACCCCGACAAGGCCGCCGAAATCTACGGCGCCTTCGTGCGCAAGGTCATCAACTGGCTGACGCTGCGCACCGCCGCCGGCGAGCTGTTCGACATCGACACCGCCCTGCGTCCGAACGGCAACTCCGGCCTGCTCGTGACCTCGCTCGCCTCGTTCGAGCGCTACCAGAGCGGCCGCGGCAGCAACACCGCCTGGACCTGGGAGCACCAGGCGCTCACGCGTGCGCGCTGGTGCGCCGGCTGGCGCCCGCTCGAGCCGAAGTTCGACGCCGTGCGCCGCAGCGTGATTTGCGCTCCGCGCGATGCCGTAGCGCTGCGCGCCGAAGTGCGCGCGATGCGCGAGAAGGTGCGCGACGCACACCCGATGGATCTAAAACGCGGCGGCCGCTTCGACGTGAAACACAGCGCCGGCGGCATGATGGACGCCGAGTTCGCAGTGCAATACCTCGTGCTCGCGCATGCGGGCGCGCACGCCGGGCTGATGGACGACGTGGGCAACATCGCGCTGCTGCAGCGCGCGCAAGCGTGCGGCCTGCTGCCCGACCAGATCGGCACGCGTGCAGCAGATGCCTACCGCGAGCTGCGCCGCGCGCAGCACACCGCGCGGCTCGACGAGCAGCCGACGCAGTTCGAGCCCGAGGCGATGGCCACGATGGCCGGCCACCGCGATGCCGTGCTGGCGCTGTGGCACGCGGTGTTCGACGAGTCCGCCGTCGCCGCCACGTGACGCGCAACGCGGCCGGCCGCAGCGCCTGGCTCGGCGTGGCGCTGCTGCTCGGCGCCTTCGCGCTGGTCGGCTGGCCGATGGCGCGCGACACGCTCGACTGGCAGCCCGGCCTCGCGTTGCGCGAACCGTGGCGCGCGTTCACCGCCGTCGGCGTGCACTACAGCGGCCAGCACCTCGGCGTGAACCTGGTCGGGCTGGCCGTCACCGCGGCGTTCGGCGTGGTCGCACGTGCACCGGCGCCGCTCGCGCTGGCCTGGCTCGTGGCCTGGCCAGCGACGCATGTCGGGCTGCTGCTCGAGCCGTCGTTGCTGCACTACGGCGGCCTGTCGGGCGTGTTGCACGCGGGCGTCGCGGTCATCGTGGCTTTCCTGCTGATCACCGGCACACGCGCGCAGCGCTGGGTCGCCGGCGCGGTGGCGATCGGCCTCGCGGCGAAGCTGTTGAACGAAGCGCCGTGGGGCCCGGCACTGCGCTACCCCGCCGGCTGGGACATCGCGATCGCGCCGCTCGCGCACACGACGGGCGCGATGGCCGGCGCCATCACCGCCGGCATGGCCTGCGCGCTCTGCGCGGCGCTCGCGCAGCGGGTCGCGCGTGCGGATTCGGCCCGCCATGCCTGACCGCAAACGCCATCTCGACGCGACGGCGATCGTGCTGGTGGTCGGCTGCTGCTTTCTGTGGGGCCTGAACCAGGTCGCCGCGAAAGCCGCGATGCCCGAGGTGCCCGCACTGTGGCAGGCGGCGCTGCGCTCGCTCGGCGGCACGCTGCTGGTGGCGGCGTGGGCCGGCGCGCGCCGCATCCCGCTGTTCACGCGCGACGCCACCTGGCGCGGCGGGCTGCTGGCGGGCACGCTGTTCGCGGCCGAGTTCGTCTGCATCTTCGTCGGCTTGCAGTTCACGACCGCCTCGCGCATGGTCGTGTTCATCTACATCTCGCCGTTCGTCGTGGCGCTCGGCATGCCGTTCATCGCGCGCAATGAGCGCTTGTCGAGGCCGCAAATGATCGGCCTGCTGATCGCGTTCGCCGGAGTCGCATGGGCCTTCGCCGAAGGCTTCACGACGCCGGCCGCCGGCCCGCACCAGCTGCTCGGCGATGCGCTCGGCGTGGCCGCCGGCGTGATCTGGGGCGCGACGACGCTGGCGATCCGCGGCAGCAAGCTCTCGGGCGCGTCGGCCGAGAAGACGCTGCTGTACCAGCTGGGGGTCTCGGGCGTGCTGCTGTGGGCGATCGCGATGGCGCAGGGCGCGCCGCTGCCCACGCGGCTGTCGACGCTGGCTTGGGCGTCGATGACCTTCCAGGTCGTCATCGTCACCACGTTCAGCTACGGGGTCTGGTTCTGGCTCATTCGCAGCTACCCGGCGACGAAGCTCGCGTCGTTTACGTTGCTGACGCCGGTGTTCGGGCTGCTGATGGGCGCGGCGTTGTTGAGCGAGCCGATCACGGCGCGGCTCGTGATCGCGTTGCTCGCCGTCGCGGCCGGCATCGTGTTGGTGAATCGACGGGCATGACGCCGCTCGTGATCAGCATCGCGATCCGGCTGCTGCTGTGCGCGGCGGTCTCGTGGCTGCTGTGGCGCTTCATGGGGCCGGCGGTGGCCGTGGTCTCGGCACCGCTGTACGGCATCGCGCTCGCACGGCCGCTGCTCGATCTCGCGAGCGAGCTGCGCCACGCGACCCGCGCCGCGGTGTGGCGCCCGCTCGAAGGCCGGCATTTCGCCTACCGCGGCACGCCGGTGCAGGTGCTCGAAGACGACGAGCACCGCCGCTGGGTGCGCGCCGCCGACGTGCGGAGCGTCATCGGCCACACCGCGTCGAACGGCGCGCTCGCGCTAACCTACCCGAACGGCTGGCGCACGATGGGCCAACCGGCCGAGCCGCACTTCAGCGATGAGGCGCTGATCGCG
>JANMWQ010000805.1:0-2364 GCA_031394085.1 Rhizobacter sp.
GTCATCGGCAAAAAGCCGCAACAGGCCGCCGGTCAGCTGGCCCATCGCCCAGGTCGGCGCGGCGCGCTCGCGGGCGTAGCGGCGCAGCAGTTTTTCGTCGCCGAGCGGCCGCCATGGCTCGCGGGCTCGGATCACACCGACCAGCGCGGCCACGTCGGCCAGGCCCAGGTTCAGGCCCTGTCCGGCGAGCGGGTGCACGACATGGGCCGCGTCGCCCAGCAAGACCCAGCCGGGCCCGCACCACGCGCTGGCGTTGGCCTGCATCAGCGGCCAAGCGGCGCGCTCGGAGGCGAGCGCGAGCTCACCCGCCTCACCGCCGGTGGCGCGCATCAGCTCGGCCTCGAACGCTGCCGCGTCAAGCGCGAGCAACTCGGCGGCGCGCGCGTCCGGCAGCGACCACACCAGCGCGAAGGAATGCTCCGGGCGCGGCGTGTCGAACGGCAGCAGCGCCAGCACGTCGGGGGATCGAAACCACTGCCGTGCCATGCCCCGGTGCGCGTGCGTGCTGGTCAGGCGCGCGGCGATCGCCAGGTGGCCGTACGGGACGCGCTCGAACGTGATGCCGAGCGCCTCGCGTGTGGCCGACGCCTTGCCTTCGCACAGCGCCGTCAAGGTGGCCGTGACCGGCTCGTCCGCATCGACCACCGTGATGTGCGGCGCGAAGCGCACCGCCGCGGCGAGCTCGCGCTCGAGCACCGCGGCATCGGTGATCCACGCCAACGCGCTGACGTGCTGCTGCCAGGCCGAGAAATCGATCGCTGCGGCGTGCGCATCGCCTTGCACGTGCATGTCGAGCACCGCAGTGGCGGCCTGTGCGGGCAGCGCGTCCCAGACCTTCAAACCGCGCAACAACTCGACCGACGCGGCGTTCAGCGCGTAGGCGCGCACGTCGTCGGTGCCCGGCGCGCGCGCCGCCTCGGGCCACAGCGCCACGCTGAAGCCGGCCCGGGCCAGCGCGAGCGCGAGGCTGCGCCCGACGATGCCCGCACCGAGCACTTGCACGTCGAAGGATTTCATAGCCGGCGATTGTAAGGATTGCCGCGGCGCGGGCCGGGCCGAGGGCACGGCGAAGGCACAATCGGCCTCCCGTTTCGCACCCGAGGGCGCTCTCGATGGAAGCCGATCAAACCGTCAGCGTGGCGTCGTTGCACGTCTATCCGATCAAGTCGTGCGGCGGCATCGCGCTGACCGAGGCGCTGTTGGTCGAAACCGGCATCGAGTTCGACCGCGCGTGGATGGTCGTCGACCCAGCCGGCAGGTTCGTCACGCAGCGCGAGCTGCCGCGCATGGCGCTGATCCAGCCGACGCTCAAGCACAGCGAGATGGTGTTGCGCGCACCCGGCATGCTGGCCCTGCACGTCGCGCTCGACCGGGTCGAGGCGCCGGTGCGCGCGACGGTGTGGGACGACGCGGTCGCTGCCTACGACATGGGCGATCTGTGTGCGCAGTGGTTCAGCGATTTTCTCGGCCGGCCCTAGAGGCTGGTGCGCTTCGACCCGGAGCACAAGCGCCTGTCCGATCACCGCTGGACCGGCACGCTCGACGCCGAGAACGCATTCGCCGACGGCTTCCCGATCCTCGCCAGTTCGGTCGCGGCGCTCGCCGAGCTGAACCGCCGGCTGTGCTCGCAAGGCCTGCCCGACGTGACGATGGCGCGCTTTCGGCCCAACCTCGTGCTCGACGGGCTCGACGCCCACGGCGAAGACGCGCTCGACGAAATCGAATTCGCGACCGACGACGGCCCGGTGCGCATCAAACTCGTGAAGCCGTGCACGCGTTGCCCGATCCCGGATGTCGACCCGCTCACTGCCGAGACCGGCCACGCGGTCGGCGACACCTTGGCGGGCTACCGCGCCGATGCGCGGCTCGACGGCCAGATCACGTTCGGCATGAACGCGGTGATTGTCGAAGGCCTCGAGCGTGTGCTGCGCGTGGGCATGACCGGCGCCGCCACGTTCAAGTTCGACTGAACAACACCGCGTTTTCGCGTCAACCCTGCCGCGGCGGCAGCGCGGCCCGCGCTTGCAACGCGGCCTCGCGCACGTGGCAGCCCTCAAGGTGGTCGTTGACCAGCCCCATCGCCTGCATGAAGGCATAGACGGTCGTCGGGCCGACGAAGCTCCAGCCGCGCTTTTTCAGGTCTTTCGACATCGCGACCGACTCGGACGAGGTGGTGTTCGCGCGCAGGGCCTCGAAGGTCATGCGCTGCCGCCGCGAACTCGCCGGCGGCTCGTGCGACCACGCGTACGCGGCAAGCGAGCCGAACTCACCGCGCAATTCGATCACGCGCTTGGCGTTGTTGATGGTCGATTCGATCTTGCCGCGGTGGCGCACGATGCCGGCATCGGCGAGCAGGCGCGCGAT
>JANMWQ010000318.1:0-25464 GCA_031394085.1 Rhizobacter sp.
CCATGACCGCACAACGCAAAGGCATCATCCTCGCCGGGGGCTCGGGCTCGCGGCTGCACCCGGCCACGCTGGCGATGAGCAAGCAGCTGCTGCCGGTGTACGACAAGCCGATGGTGTACTACCCGCTCTCGACGCTGATGCTGGCGGGCATCCGCGACATCTTGCTGATCAGCACGCCGCAAGACACGCCGCGTTTCGAGGCCCTGCTGGGCGATGGCGCGCAGTGGGGGCTGAACATCACGTACTGCGTGCAGCCGAGCCCGGATGGGCTGGCGCAGGCGTTCATCCTCGGCAAAAGTTTCGTTGCGAACAAGCCGAGCGCGCTGGTGCTGGGCGACAACCTGTTCTACGGCCATGCGCTGCAGGAGCAGTTGAAGGCGGCGGCCAGCCGCACCGAGGGCGCGTCGGTGTTCGCCTACCACGTGCACGACCCGGAGCGCTACGGCGTGGTGGCGTTCGATGCGAACCGCAAGGCGTTGAGCATCGAGGAGAAGCCGACGGCGCCGCGCAGCAACTACGCGGTGACGGGGCTGTATTTCTACGACGCGCAGGTGTGCGACATCGCGGCGGAGATCGCACCCTCGCCGCGCGGGGAGCTGGAGATCACGGATGTGAATGCGGCGTACCTGCGGCAAAACCAGCTGAGCGTGGAGATCATGGGCCGCGGCTTCGCCTGGCTCGACACGGGCACGCACGACAGCCTGCTGGAGGCCGGGCAGTTCATCGCGACGATCGAAAAGCGCCAGGGGCTGAAGGTGGCCTGCCCGGAGGAGATCGCGTTCCGCGCCGGATGGATCGGCGCGGAGCAGCTCGAAGCGCTCGCCAGGCCGATGATGAAGAACGGGTATGGGCAGTACCTGATGCGCGTGCTGCGAGAGACGGTTTATTGACGCCATGAACAACCCAGCCACGCCCCGCGAACCGCGCGTCGGCACACATTGAGTCGCCACGAAATGAACACCTTTCAGTTGATCGAGGTGCTGCTGGGCCGCTGGAAACTCATCGTGGCCACGACGCTGCTGATGACGATCGTGGGCTTCGTCGGCAGCGTGCTGCTGCCGAAGAAGTACACCTCGACAGCCACCGTGATCGTCGACATGCGCGCCGGCGATGCGTTGGGCAACGACGCCGCCGCGCGCGCCCAGAACGCCGCGCAAGCCGCGGTCGCGACCCAGATCGATCTGATCGGCTCCGAGCGCGTGGCCCGACGCGTCGCGACCCTGCTCAAGCTCGACACGAATGCCGCCTTGCTGGAGCAGTGGCGGATGGATACCGAGGGCACCGGCGACCAGGCCAACTACATCGCGAAGATTTTGTTGGCACGGCTGAACGTGACCGCACCGAACCGCGATTCGAACGTCATCAGCATCTCCTACACCAGCCCTGACCCCAAGACGGCGACGACCCTGGTCAACGCGTTCGCCCGCACCAGCATCGAGACGAACCTGGAGCTCAAGACCGAGCCGGCGCGCCAGTTCGCCACCTGGTTCGATGAGCGCACCCAAGTGCTCCGCAAGGACGTGGAGGCCGCGCAGGAGAAGCTGATCGCCTACCAGCGCAAGAAGGGCCTGGTGAGCGGGGGCGGCAGCAGCCAGATCGACATCGAAAACGCGAAGCTCTCGCAGCTCGCGGAGCAACTGGTCAAGATCCAGGCCGCGCGCTCCGAAAGCAACTCGCGTCAGACGCTGGCCCGCGGCGACGCGCGCACCTCGCCCGATGTGCTGAACAACAGCGTCATTGCCGGCCTGCGCACCAGCGTCACGACCAGCGAGGCGACGATCAAGCTGTTGACCGCGCAGTACGGCGAGCAGCACCCGAGCGTGATGACCGCGCGCGCGCAACTGAGCGCGTTCAAGGGGCAACTCGAATCCGAAATGCAGGCCGTCGCACGCTCGGTCACGACCTCGAACACGGTCAACGAACAGCGCGAGAACGAAGCCCGCGCCGCACTCGATGCGCAGAAAGAGCGCGTGCTCGCGCTGATGAACGGCCCGAACGAAGTGACGGCGATGCAACGCGATGTCGACAGCGCCCAGCGAGCGCTCGATGCGGCGCGCACGCGGCAGGCCCAGACCTCGCTCGAATCCCAGGTGCAGCAGGCGAGCGTCTACCTGCTGAGCCCGGCCGCCGAACCCAATTCGGCCTCGCGCCCGAAAGTGGCGGTCTACACCGCCTGCGCTGCTGCAGTCGGCCTGTTGCTCAGCCTCGCGCTGGCGCTCGGCATGGAAGCGCGCACACCGCTGATCCGCAGCGCCGAAGACCTCGCACTCGTCGCCGATCTGCCCGTGCTCGCCACGCTGCCCCGCACCGTGCTGCGTGTCGGGCCGCCGAGTGCGCGGCGCTTGTCGAACCGCATTGTTCCCAGCTGAACGCCGCAGGAGAACGCACGATGGACATGAAGTTCCCGAAAGCCGCCCTGGCGCGAATGGGCCAAGGCTCGCTGCCGAGGAGCACCCGCTCGATCGGCGAAATTCTGGTCGAGGCCGGCTTCCTCGACGCCGACGCGGCGGCCCGCATCGTCCACGCGCAGCGCGAGTTCGGGTTGCGCTTCGGTGACGCGGCCGTTCGGCTCAAGCTGTTGAAGACGTCCGACATCGAGTTCGCACTGGCGCGCCAGTTCGAGTACCCCTACCTCGACCCGGCCGACGGATCGGTCTCGCCCGCCGTCGTCTCGGCGTTCAGACCGTTCGGCCCGTTCGCGGAGCAGATGCGCTCGCTTCGGACCCGCATCGACATGCACCAGGCCGCGGATCCGGCGACCCCGCCGACGGTCGCGATCCTGAGCGCGATGCCCGGAGAAGGCCGCAGTTTCGTCGCGGCGAACCTGGCGGTCGCGTTCTCGCAGATGGGCCAGCGCACCTTGTTGATCGACGCCGACCTGCGCAAGCCGAGTCAGCATGGGCTGTTCAACCTGCCCGGGCGCATGGGCCTGAGCAACGTGCTGCTCGGCCGCGCCGGCCACGAATGCATCGTCAAGGTGCCGCACTTCTTCGACCTGTCGGTCTTGACGGCCGGGTCGAAGCCGCCCAACCCCCAGGAGCTGCTCACCCGTGCGCGCTTCACGACCTTGCTGCACGAATCGGCCGAGGTGTTCGACGTTGTCATCGTCGACACGCCGCCGACGGCGCTGTCGGCCGACTCGCAGATCATCGCGTCGCGGGCCGGCTTCGGCGTGATGGTGACGCGCGCGAACGCGACCGACGCCAACCTGCTGCGCCGTGCCCTCGCCTCGCTGCGCGATTGCGGCGCGAACCTCGTCGGCACCGTGCTCAACGATGGGTGACCGGCTGCGCGTCCGGAGCTCGACCTGATGTTCCCGTTCGCGCGCACGTCGCCGCTGGCCGGCAGCTCGTTGGGGAGCGCGTTGCCCCGTCAACCGGCGCAATCGCGCGCGGCGACGGGTGAGCGCGCGCTGGCGTTCGCGCTGCTGCTGGCGCTGGTGCTGTCGGTGTTCGAGGGGCCGGTTCGGTACGCGCTGAATTTCGCGCACCTCGACCCGCTGATCTTCGTGCGCGACGGCTTGCTGTTCGGCGCGCTCGTCGCCTACGTAGCGGTGCGCATTCCGGACAAATCCGTGCCCGCCTCGGTCGGCATCTTCGCCGTGCTCGCTGTCGTTCACAGCGTGATCAGCTACATGAACCTGCACACCACGATCGCCGCGATCTACGGCCTGAAGATGTTCGTGCCGGCCTTGTGCGGGTTCCTCGCCGCCGGGGCGCTCTTCGAGCCGAGCCGCAAGGTGGTGCGCCTGGTCGCGTTCATGTGGGTCGCCGCGTTCATCTCCGCGCTGCTCGACAAGTACTGGCTCGACTACCCGTGGATCGGCGTCACGACCGACCTCGGCGGCATCAGCGTCTCGCTCGGCCGTGATTGGCAAAGCACGTTGCTCGAACGGGTCGGCGGGCTCAGCCGCTCGTCGATCAGCCTGGCGGTGAGCATGCCGCTGCTCAGCCTGATCTTGCTCGGGTCGTTGAAGAGCCGCGCACTCCGCATGCTGATCGCCGCGCTGACGCTCGCGGTGCTGGTCTGGACCACGCAAAAGGGCGCGATCGTGGGCTACGCGCTGGCGATCGCCGCACTCGCGATATCGAGTCGCAACTTCACGGCCCCGCTCAAGGCCGCGGTGGTGCTCGCCACATGCTTGCTGGTGTTCGCACCCACGGTGCTGATTCACTTCGAGATGCCGCGCGACCAGGGCGTGTTCAGCTTTCAGTCGCTGTACGAGCGCATCGAGCAGATGTGGCCCGACGCCTGGAAATGGATCGCCAAGTTCCCGCCGTACGTGCTGGGCGTCGGGCTCGGTGGGATCGGCGGCGGCCAGCGCTTCTTCGCACCCGACGACTTCAACGCGGCCGACAACCTGTTCGTCTATCTGTTCGGCAACTTCGGCATCGCCTCGCTGTTCTACCTCGGCGCGATCGTGGTCGCCACACTGCGGGCGAAGCTCGCGAACTTCCAGCGCGACTCCGTGGTCCTCGCCTCGCTCGCCTTCCTGATGATGTACGGGCTCGTGATCTCGCTCGTCGAAGACCAGATCGCGGCGCTGTGGCTGGGTGCGTGCCTCGGCTGGCTCGCCCGGCTGAACGGCGGCACGCGGTCGGGCACCGCTGCGTTGCCCGCCGGTGCGGCGCGCGAGCCGATCGGTGTGAGGCGCTGACGATGGAATTCACGCTGCTTCGCCTGCTGCTGGCAACGGCGGTCGTGTTCGCGCATTACGGCGCGCTGACCGGGGTCGTGCCGGGGGGGCTGCACGGCATCTCGTCGACGGTCGCGGTGCAGGCGTTCTTCGTGGTCAGCGGCTGGATCGTCACGGCGAGCTTCGAGTCGTCGTCGAACGCGATCGCGTTCTTCGTGCGCCGCCTCGGCCGCCTCTACCCGCTGTACGCCGCCGTCGTGATCGCGCAGGCGCTCGTCGTGCTGGCGATCATGCCGCCCGGTGGCAACGCGGCGAGCGAGCTGGCGCACTACCTCGGCGCCAACCTCGCCTTTGCGAATTTCCTCAAGCCCACGCTGCTCGGTTTTCTCGACGGCGCCCGGGTCGAGGCGCTCAACCCCAGTTTGTGGACGATGAAGGTCGAGGTCGCGTTCTACCTGTGCGTGCCGGTGATGGTGATGTCGACGCGCCGCTTCGGCACCGGCGCGATGGTCGCGCTGTTCATCGCGTCGACGCTCTACTTCCATGCCGTCGAGCCGGTCTCGGCCGAGTTGGCCAAGCAGCTGCCCGGCCAGCTGCGCTTCTTCGCCGCCGGCATGCTGGGCCGGTTGATATTCACGGGCGCGCGCCAGCCGCAGTGCTGGAACAAGCCACTGCTCACGGCCATCGGCATCGGTGGCCTGCTGCTGGCCCAGCGCTTCGACGGCGTGGTCGCGTTCGCGACGTTCCAACCCATTTTCGTCGCGGCTTTCGTCGTCGCCGGTGCCGTGCTGCTGCCTGCGGCGTCGAAGGCGCCGGACATTTCGTTCGGCGTCTACCTGCTGCACGCCCCGGTGATCCAGTTCACCCACCAGACCGGGCTGCTGACGCCGGGCGGTGGCGGGCTGGCCGCGGTACTCGCGATCACGTTGGCGCTCGCAATCGCTGCGTGCTACCTGATCGAACGGCCGGCCGTGCGCGCCAGCGGCCGCTTGTCGCGGCGCCTCTCGACCGCACGCGGTCCGTCGCCTCAAGCCACTTCCATCTCAGGAACTCCCTCATGAACACACTCATCATCGGCGGCGCCGGTTTCATCGGCTCGCGACTCGCCGCCGCGCTGGTGGCGCGCGGCCACGCCGTCACGGTGCTCGACAACCTGAGCCCGCAGATCCACGGCGCCAGCGCGATGTTCCCGACCGAACTGCAGGCGATGGCGCGCTGCGTGCACGGCGACATCCGCGACCGGGCCGCGTTGACCGACGCGATCGCGGGCCAGAACGTGATCGTCAACTACGCCGCCGAGACCGGCACCGGCCAGTCGATGTACGCCGTGAAGCACTACGAAGACGTGAACATCGGCGGCACTGCGCTGCTGATGGACATCTTGGTCAACGCCCGGCCCGCGTCGCTGCAAAAGCTGATCGTGGCGTCGTCGCGCGCGATCTACGGCGAAGGCCTCTACGCCTGCGCCGAACACGGCGGCGTCTACCCGGCGGCGCGCACCGTGGTCGACATGACGGCGGGCCGGTTCGAGCCGGTGTGCCCACGCTGCGGCGCCACGGTCGAGGTGCGCAGCACGCCCGAAGAAGCGCCGTTCGCGCCGTCGTCGTTCTACGGTGTATCGAAGCAGGTGCAGGAGCAGATGACGCTGCTGTTCGCGCAGACGCTCGGCGTCGACGGCTTCGCGCTGCGTTACCAAAACGTCTACGGGCCGGGGCAGAGCTTGTCGAACCCGTACACCGGGTTGCTGGCGGTGTTCTCGAACCTGGCGCGCGCGGGCGGCGACCTCAACATTTTCGAAGACGGCCTCGAGAGTCGCGACTTCGTCTACATCGACGATGTCGTCGACGCCACGGTCGCCTGCATCGCACCCGGCGTGCGCGGCGTGCACGCGCTCAACGTCGGCTCGGCAGTGCGAACCAGCGTGCTCGACGTCGCCCGCGCGACGCTGGCCAAGCTGGGCGCGAAAGGCAAGGTCGAGGTGAGCGGCGCGTTTCGCGTCGGTGACATCCGCCACAACGTGGCCGACATCTCGCGGCTCGAAGCCCTCACCGGCTTCGCGCCGCAGTGGTCGTTCGACGCCGGGCTCGGCGAGTTCCTGGCCTGGGCCCAGGGGCACGCGCTGGTCGACTCCGGCTTCGGCCGTTCGCTCGACGAGCTCGCCGAACGCGGCCTGCTCGGCAAGGCGGTGGCCGCTTGAGCGATGCGATGAAACTGCTGATCAACCTGTCGACGCTGGGCGCCAAGCCCACCGGCCTGGGCGTGTATGCGGCGCGTTGCGCGCAAGCCGCCTGCGAGGCCTTCGACGCCGACCTGATCGCCGCCGCCAGCTACAAAGGGCCGGGCCATGTCGTGACACGCTCGCCCAACGACATCGCGCTCGGTGCAGGCCGGCTGGCGAGCGCCAAACGCTGGTGGTGGTCGCGCGGCATGGCGCAGCCGCCGGGCACGCTGCTGTACTCGCCCACGCACCAAGGCTTCGCGCGCGCGGATGCGCAAATCCTGACGATCCACGACCTCACGTCGGTGCGGTTCCCGAGCACGCACCCGGTGCAAAGCCTCTTCTTCAAACACGTGCTGCCAGCGCAACTGGCGCGCTGCCCGGCGGTGTTCACGGTCTCGGAAACAACCCGCCAAGACCTGCACGCGCACTACCGCATCGCGCTCGACAGGATTCACGTCGTGCCCAACGGCGTCGACACCACCGTGTTCAAACGCGCCGATCTGCCGCGCCGTAACTTCCTGCTGGTGGTCGGCGCGATGTTCTCGCACAAGAACATCGAAGAACTGATCGAACGATCGGCACTCTGGAAGGCCGACTACTCGCTCGTGATCGTGTCGTCGCGCGGCAAGTACCGTGAGGTGCTGAACCGGGCCGTCGAAGATGCCGGCCTCACCGACCGGGTGCGGTTCATCGCCTACGCGCAGACCGAGGATCTGGTGCGCCTGTACCAGACCTGCAGCGCGTTCGTGTACCCGTCGAAATGGGAAGGCTTCGGCATCCCGCCACTGGAGGCGCTGGCTTGCGGCGCACGCGTGATCGCGTCGGACATCCCGGTGCACCGCGAGATCCTCGGCGACTCGGCGTCGTTCGTCACGCTCGGCGACGAATCGAGCTGGGCCGCCGCGTTCGCCGCGATCGCGCAGCCCGCGCGTGAGACCAACACCGCCGCCGACACCGCCGCCGATGCCGACGGCGTCTGCGCCCCGATCCGCAAGTACACCTGGGACAACTCCGCGCGCGCGCTCGTCGCAGCGCTCACGCGCGTGTCGCCGGCGCTGCAACGCGCGGCCGTGCCGACCCGGGCGGCGGCGTGACGAAAGACGCCGACATGGCCACGCTGCTGATCTCGGACGACTTCTTCGGCTATGCGCGGGAAATCAAACACGCCCTGGAAGCGCGCGGCCGCAAGGTCATCTGGTTTCCCGATCGCTACGCCGCGAGCGCGGCGGCCAAGGCCACGCTGCGCGTCGCACCATGGATGGCACACGCCAAGACACGCGCGCACTTCGAGACCGTGATCAACGCGGTGCGCCACCTGCCGATCATCGATGTGCTGGTCATCAAGGGCGAGTCGTTGACGGTCGACCTGATCAAGCGCCTGCGCGCCGCGCTGCCCAAGAGCCGCTTCACGCTCTACTTCTGGGACAGCTACCGCAACATGCCGGCCGAGAGCCCGCACAAGGTCGCGCTGTTCGACCGCGCGTTCAGCTTCGACCCGGTCGACACCGCGAGCGATGCGCGCCTCGCCTACCGGCCGCTTTTCTTCGTCGACGACTACCAGTCGCTTGCGTCTTCCACCCCACACGCGCCCGACATCGACGTGCTGTTCGTCGGCACCGCGCACACCGATCGCTATGCGGTGCTGTCGCGGCTGGAGCGCGCGCTGCCCCGCGATCTGGTGGTCAAGAAGGTGCTGTACTTTCCCTCGCGCTTGCTGTTCCAGGCCAAACGCGCCGCGAACCCCGACCTGTGGCGCGCGCGCGAAAACGAGTTCGTGTTCGAGTCGCTGCCGAAGGCGGAGATCATGGCGCTCGTGGCCCGCTCGAAGATCGTCGTCGACATCGAACGCACGGTGCAGACGGGCCTGACGATGCGCACCTTCGAGATGCTCGGCGCCTCGAAGAAGCTGATCACCACCAACCCCGGCGCGACCCAGGCCGAGTTCTTTCACCCCGCCAACGTGTGCGTGATCGACCGCAAGAAGCCGCAGGTCGATGCGGCATTTCTCGCCGCGCCGTTTCATCCGGTCGCACCGGCGACGCTGGGCCGCTACAGCCTGAGCGGCTGGCTCGACGAGGTCATGCCATGAGAATTCTCTACGTCAACGCGCTCTACGCGCCCTTCGTCGGCGGCGGCGCCGAACTCTCGCTGGCGATGCTCGCCGCTGGCCAGCAGGCCAACGGCCACGAGGTGCTGGTCGCGACCACGACCGGCGAGAGGGCGATGGTCGAAGAAGTCGTCAGCGGTGTGCCCGTGGTTCGGCTCCCGAACGAGAACGTCTACTGGCATTACAGCGAGAAGCACCCCGGCACCCTGCGCCGGCTCGCCTGGCATGCGCGCGACATGGCCAACGCGTCGATGGCGCAAGCGCTCGCCGGCGTCGTGCGGCGCTTCGACCCCGACGTGATCTCGTTCCACAACCTCGCCGGTTTCTCGGCCTCGGTCTGGCAGGTGGCGCGGCAATTCTCGAAGCCTGCCGTCCAGGTGCTGCACGACTACTACAACCTGTGCCCGCGCTCGCAGATGTTTCGCAACGAGAAGAACTGTGCGGCGCCCTGTGGTCAATGCAGCATCTTCCGGATCGGTCGCGCCAAGGCGTCGAACCAGGTCGATGCGGTGGTCGGCGCGAGCCAGGCGGTGCTCGATGCGCACCTGCGCAACGGCCTGTTCGCCGAGGTCGCCGCGCGCAAAGTGATCAACAACGCACGCGACTACACCGCACCGCGCCGGCGCGACTACCCGCCGACGGCGATCACCTTCGGCTTCATCGGCACGGTCGCGCCCTGGAAGGGCATCGGCACGGTGCTCGACGCGTTCGAGCGCGTGCTGTCGGAGCCGGGCCTGGAGGGCGTCCGCATGTTGGTGGGCGGCGGTGGCGAGGAGGCTTACGTGAACGAGTTGAAAGCACGCCATGCGGCGAGCCCGATCGAGTTTTTGGGCAAGGTCGACCCACAACAGTTCTTCCGGCAGATCGATGTCTCGGTCGTGCCGTCGCTGTGGAACGACCCGCTGCCGGGCGTGGTGTTCGAGTCGATGATCTTCGGCGTGCCGGTGATCGGTGCGCGCCGCGGTGGCATCCCCGAGATGGTGACGCACGGCTCGAACGGCCTGCTGTTCGACCCCGACCTCGCGGGCGACCTCGAAGCGGGCCTGCGTCGCATGGCGACCGAGCCCGGGCTGCTGCAAGCGTGCGGCGAGCGCGCCCACGCGGCTTCAGCGCGCTACTCCGACACCGGCCGCGTGATCGACGCTTACTACAGCCTCTACGAAGAGCTCCTCGCGGCATGACGGCGCACCCGCTGCACCGCGTTCGTCACGCGCTGATTGGCGCGGCGCTGGCGCTGCTCGCCGCGTGCGTCACCGCAACCGCCTCGGCCGCCGGCTTTCCGGCCGACAGCGGCATCGTCAACGTGCGCGATCACGGCGCCCGGGGTGACGGCAACGCCGACGACACGCAGGCGATCCGGGCCGCGATCTCGGCGGCGCGGGTCGACCAGGGCAAGGTGTTCTGGCCTTCGCGCATCGTCTACTTTCCGGCAGGCACCTACCGCATCACCGACACCCTCGCCAAACGCGACGAGCAGGGCCGCTACCTCGCCTCGATGGCGCTCATCGGCGAATCGGCCGCGAGCACGCGCCTCCGGCTCGACGACGCCGCACCCGGCTTCACCGAGCCGCGCAGCCCCAAGCCGATGATCTTCACCGCGTCGACGCTGCTCAACGGCCAACCCGGTGCCGGCGGCAAGGACTACCTCGGCAAAGGCGAAGGCAACGATGCCTACGGCAACTTCGTCGAAAACCTGACGATCGATGTCGGCCGCGGCAACCCCGGCGCGGTCGGCATCGATTTTCTCGCCAGCAACTCCGGCGCGATCCGCCACGTGCGGTTGACCGGCGCCGAAGGCAGCGGCCGCGTCGGCATCTCGATGGACCGCAAGTGGCCCGGTCCGCTGCTGCTGAGCGACGTGCAGATCGACGGGTTCGCCATCGGCATCTCGGTCAGCCAGCGCGAATACGGCGTGACGATGGAGGGCGTGACGCTGACGCGCCAGAGCGAGGTCGGCCTGCGCAACAATGGCAACGTGATCTCGATGCGCAAAGTCACGATCGAGACCGGTTCAGTCGCGCTGCAGAACCTGGCGGCCGAGGGCCTGATCGTCGCCGACCGCCTGAGCGTGCGGCTCACGAAACGCGAAGCCCGCTTCACCGACAACCGCGGCTACCTGACGCTCAAGGGCGGCCGCGTCGATTCGCCCGACGGTCGCAGCGTGGCGGCCGACGGCAGCGCCTCGGTGGCCGCGGCGTCCGACGGAGCGTACTTCGGTGCGCTGCGCCTGGCCGACTACGCGCCCGGCTGGACGCTCGACGTGCCGCCGACGCCGCCGACACCCGCGCCAGCGGTTGCGCGTTGGGCCAACGTCGTGAAGTTCGGCGCGCGGCCCGACGCCGACGAAGACTCGACCGAAGCGATCCGCGCGGCGATGCAGTCGGGCGCCGAGGCGGTGTACTTCCCCTCCGGCCGTTACACCATCAGCGACACGATCGATGTGCCGGCCAAGGTCCGCCGCATTGCCGGCATGTTTTCCTCGCTGAACGTGGCCAGGCAGCGCGCCGCCGGATTGGACGGCGAAACGGGCATGTTCCGGGTCGCGACCGGCGGCGAGCCGCTGACGATCGAGCGCATCGCTTTCGACAACCTCGGCCGCGGTGCGCAACTCGGCGTCGACCACACCGGCGAACGCACCGTGGTGCTGCAGGACGTGATCGCTGCCGGCACCGGGCTCGTGCACCGCGCGGTCGGCGGCGGTGTGCTGTTCCTGGAGAACACTTGCTGCGGCCCGATGGTCATCGCAGGGCCGAATGGCGCATGGGCACGCCAGTTCAACACCGAAGGCGCGGGCGTGCGCATCATCAACGACGGTGCGCCGTTGTCGATCCTCGGGCTCAAGACCGAGCAGAACGCCACGGCGGTGCAGAACATCGGCCGTGCCACGACCGACATCCTCGGTGGGTTGCTGTACATCGTGAACCCCGCGGCGCCCGACGCGCTGCGCCCCGCTTTCATCAACGACCCGCGCGCGCGACTGAGCGCGGCGTTCGCCGAAACGGTCTACCGCGAGGGCGCGAGCTACCGTGCCTACGTGGCGGTGCCCGATGCCTCGAGCGGCGCCTCGCCCGCCGTCGAAACCATGCGCGCGGCCGATCAGCCGGCGCGCGGCCGGGGCCACATCGTTCCCGGCATGGTGGTCGGAGCCCGGCGGTGAAACCATGACCGAGCCCACCGCGAACCCGGCGCCCGCGGCCGCGTCGACCGGCGCCACGAAGGTCATGCGGGTCACGCTGGTCACCGTCACCTACGGCGACCGCTGGCACCTGCTGTCGCAGGCGCTGGCCTCGGCCTTCGCCGAAGGCATCGCGCGCGCGGTGGTCGTCGACAACGGTTCGCGCGCGTCGATCGCGGCCCGCTGCGAGGCGGCCTACGGCGATCGCGTGCGCGTCATCGCACACCCGCGCAACCTCGGCTCGGCACCGGGCTTTCGCGCCGGCATCGAGGCCGCGTGTGCCGAGAAGGCCGACCGCGTGTTGCTGCTCGACGACGACAACCGCCTGGAGCGCGGCGCGCTCGGCAAGCTGCTCGACGCACACCGCGCAGCCGCGGCCGAAGCCCCGGCGCGTGCGCTCGCCGTGGTCGGCTTTCGGCCGGCGAACCAAACCGACATCGGCGCCGGCAAGACGCGCCAGGCGCTGCACGTGAACGCGTTCTTCGGCTTTCACTTGAAACACCTGCCGCGCAAGGTCTGGCAACGCCTGCCGCGCCTGAAGAAGCCGGCCGCGGCGCCCACCCGGCCGATCCCGCGCCTCGGCCTGCTCGACTTCGCGCCGTACAGCGGCATGCTGTTCGACCCCTCGCTGATCGACCTGATCGGCTTACCGGACCCGAACTTCGTGCTCTACGCCGACGACACCGAATTCTCGTACCGCGTCACGCGCCTGGGCGGGCAATTGCTCGTCGTCACCGACGCCCGCGTCGCCGACATCGAACCGTCGTGGAACACCAAGCGCCTGCACAGCTCGGCCTTCGCCGCCTGGCTCGCGGGCGGGTCGGACCTGAGCGTGTACTACGCGGCGCGTAACCGAGCCTGCTTCGAGGCGCACAGCGTCGTGCACAGCGGCTGGATCCGCGGGCTCAACCGCGGCACGTTCTTGCTGGTGATGCGGGTGCTCGCGGCGCGGCTCGGCAAACGCGATCGCTACCGCCTGTTTTGCCTCGCGGTCGACGACGGCGAGGCACAGCGGCTCGGCGTCAAGCACGGGTTCGAGCTGACATGAACCGACCGTCCCTCCTGGCGACCGGTGCCGACGGGACTGGCGCCGGGGCCGCCGCCGCGAGCGTGCTGCAGCGCCACGGCGTCGTCGCGCTCACCGTGACCTACGGCCGGCGCATCGCGTTGATCCGGCGCTGCACGGCCGCGCTCGAGGTGCTCGGCATCGCGCACCTGGTGGTCGTGACCAACGGCATCGGCGCCGCCTACCGCGCCGAACTCGAAGCGCTGCAGGCGCAGTCTCGCGTGCGCATCGAGTTGCACCACCTGCCTGAGAACATTGGTGCCGGAGGCGGTTTCGCGGCAGCGATCCGGCAGGCCCGCGCGAGTCACGGCGACGCGTTCTTGTGGCTGCTCGACGACGACAACTGCCCGCGCCCGGGCGCGCTCGATGCGCTCGCCGACGCGATGCGCGGCCACGACCCGGTGACCACGCTGACCGCGTTCGCGAGCCTGCGCGGCGAGCGCTTTCCGCTGTGGATGGAAGCCGCCCGAAGCGGCGATGGTGAAGGCGTGTTCCACAGCCGATCGAGCATCTGCTCGCTCGATGTTCGCCGCATTCCGGCGTGGCTCACGAAGCGGCTCGGGCGCCGGCCCACGAGCGCAGCCGAGGCCACGCACGCGGCCGTCAGCGTCGACGTGCCCGGCGGCCCGTATGGCGGCTTCTTCATCCACGCCCGGCATATCGACACCATCGGCTACCCCGACCCGCGCTACGTGCTGTATTTCGACGACCTGGAGTGGACCAATCGGGTGCGGCGCATGGGCGGCAGCGTGCGGCTCGTGCCGGGCTGCATCGTCGACGACGCCGAAGGCGACTGGGCGATCGACGACACCCGGCAGGGCAAGCCGCGCTTCTTCATGATCGACCTGCTGCGCAGCAGCGACCGCAAGCGCCTGTACTACAGCATCCGCAACAACGTCTACTTCAAGAGCCGCTACTGGAGCGCCGGCTGGGCCCTCACCGGCGCCAACCTCGCGCTCTTCGTCGCGCTGGCAATCGGCCTGGGCCTCGCGCTCGGACGGCCGCGCAACGCCGCCACGATGGTCGGCGCCGCCATCGACGGCGTCACCGGGCGGCTCGGCGGCACGCTCTGACAACCCTTCGAATCCAACCCCAAAACACCATGACCAACATCGCCGAGCAATACGAGCACAACACCGCGCGCAGCGCCGACTACAAGCTGCTCTCGGCCCTGCCCGAAGCGCCGCCGGTCGACCCGGCACTGCGCTACATCGCCTACTACCTGCCGCAGTTCCACACCATTCCCGAGAACGAGGAATGGTGGGGCCCGGGCTTCACCGAGTGGGCCAACGTGACGAAGGCGCTGCCCCGCTATGTGGGCCACTACCAGCCGCGCCTGCCCGACGAGCTCGGCTTCTACGACCTCGCGACACCCGAGGCCTTGCGCCGCCAGGTCGCGCTCGCCAAGCGCGGCGGCATCGAGGGCTTTTGCATCCACAACTACTGGTTCAGCGGCCGCCCGCTGCTCGACACGCCGCTCAACCTGCTGCTCGAGAACAAGGACATCGACATCAAGTTCTGCCTGAACTGGGCCAACGAGAGCTGGTCACGGCGCTGGGACGGCTCGGAGTCGCACATCCTGATGAAGCAGAACTACGCACCGGGCGAAGACCTCCAGTACGCCGAGTACATCTCCAAGTTCGTGCGCGACGAGCGCTACATCCGCGTCAACGGGCGCCCGCTCATCATGCTGTACCGCCCCGGCCAGTTGCCGGACGCGAAGGCCACCGTGAGCCGCTGGCGCGAGTACTTCAAGGGCCAGGGCCTGGGCGACCCGTACATCGTGATGCCGCAAGCGTTCGAGGACAACGACCCCCGCGTCTACGGCATGGATGCGGTGGCCGGGTTCCCGCCGCACCGGGTCGCGACCGGCGCGGCCAACATCCGGCGGCGCCTGCGCTACCTTGACTCGCGCTTCGTCGGCCGGGTGATCGAGTACGACGACATGGTGCGGCGCTCGATCGCCAACGTCCCGACCGACTTCACGCTCATGCCGGGCGTCTGCCCGCAGTGGGACAACGAGGCCCGGCGGCCCAATTGGGGCACCGGTTTCGTCGGCTCGAACCCGCACAAGTACGGCGCGTGGCTGCAGGCCGCCTCGGAGCGCGCCCTGGGCGCACCGAGCAAGGACGAACAGATCGTCTTCATCAACGCATGGAACGAGTGGGCCGAAGGCGCCTACCTCGAGCCCGACCGGCACTTCGGCTACGCCTACCTGCACGAGACGCGGCGCGTGCTCGATCGCGCCAGCGGTCGGGAGGTCGAGGAGAACACGACCCGCGGCCGCGGCCCGCTGGAAGACGCACCGATCAGCCTGATGAACCTGATCAAGAACATCCCGTTCCTCGCGATGCGCAAACTCACCAAAAACTTCGGCGGACGCGACCTGCGATGAACGCGGCGGTCGACCGCGAAATCTTCCCGCGTGCACTCGGCACCGGGGGCGTTCGTTCTGCGGCGGTGTCGGGATCGTTCGCGATCCTGCTCAGCCAGATCGTGAAGTTGGGGCTGCAGTTCGGCACGCAGCTGGTGTTGGCCCGCATCCTCTTTCCGGCCGACTTCGGGCTGCTCGCGATGATCGCGCCGGTCATCGGCGTGGTGATGATCATCAACGACATCGGCTTCGGTCAGGTCGTGATCCAGCGGCCGTCGATCTACCAGAACCAGGTGTCCAACCTGTTCTGGGTCAACCTCGCCGTCGGCGCGGCGCTCGGCGCGTGCGTGGTCGCCGCGGCCCCGCTCGCGGCCTACCTGTACAAAGAACCCAGGGCGCTCGCACTCACCGCCGCGATGGCGGTCACCATCCCGATCGGCACGCTGGGCATCCTGCCGAACGCGTTGCTGACGCGCCGGATGCGCTTCGCGACGCTGGCGAAGATCGACATCGCTGCGCTGCTTTGCGGCAGTGCCGTCACGATCGGCGGCAGCCTCGCGGGGCTGGGCTATTGGGCGCTCGCGCTCGGCCAGATCGTCGCCACCACACTCGTCGTCGCCGGCGGCTGGCTGCAGTGCGGCTGGCGGCCCTCGGCCCCGACCCGCTCGCTGTCGGTGCGCGAGGAATTCGCGTTCGGACGCAACGTGACGGGCACCAACCTCTCGACCTTCGCGAGCAAATCGGTCGACTCCCTGCTGATCGGCGCCAACGAAGGCCCGGTCCAGCTCGGCCTGTACGACCGGAGCTACCGGCTGCTCGTGCAACCGCTCGGCCAGATCCTGTTGCCACTGAACCGGGTCGCCGTGCCGTTGCTCTCGAGTCTGCTGAGCGACCCCGCGGACTTCCGCAGAACCTACCTGTTCATGGTTCAGCTGCTCGTCGTCGTGACCGTGCCGGGGCTCGTGGTCTGCGTCGCCGATGGCACGACCGTGGTCCGCTTCCTGATGGGCGCGCGCTGGGAACCCGCCGCGCCGATCTTCGGCTGGATGTGCACGGGCGGCCTCGCCTCCGGGCTGTTTTCGAGCGCCGCGTGGCTCTTCATCGCGCAAGACCGGACCGGCAAGATGCTGAAGTACTGGGTCGCGGCCGCACTGATCAACGTCGCCTCTTACGGCATCGGTATCTTCTGGGGAGCGGTCGGCGTTGCGGCCGTGTCGGGCGTCACGTTCGTCTTGCTGCAAACGCCGTTGGTGTTGCACGGCGCGCTCAAGAACGGGCCCGTGCGCGCACTCGACATCGCGCGCGTCATCGCGCCTGCGGCCATCGCCGGCGGGCTCGCGTTCGTCATCGTCCGATTCGTTCCGGTGCTGCGGTTCGGCTCCGATCCGCTGACCTTGGCGGTTCACTTCGGAATCGGCTACGGGCTGATGTTCGCGCTGTTGGCGAGCACGCGGGCGGGGCGCAAATTCATGTCGCGCGGTGCGCGAATGGTCGGCAAACTGGTGCGCCGAACCGGCCGATGATCGGCCACCTGCGCGGCCGCTTCTTGGCATGTCGATTGCGTCTTTTTCAATTGCAGCCACGTCGGGCGTCCGCCCGACGACTGCAACTTTTTCACTTGGGAGCAATGCGATGAACATCATTCGAACCGCCATCGAGGGCGTGCTGATCCTCGAGCCGAAAGTGTTCGGCGACGAGCGCGGCTTCTTCATGGAGAGCTTCAACCAGAAGGCCTTCGACGAGGCCGTGGGCCGCAGCGTCACCTTCGTTCAGGACAACCATTCGCGCTCGGTCAAGGGCGTGTTGCGCGGGCTGCATTTTCAGCAAGGCGAACACGCGCAAGGCAAGCTCGTGCGCGCCACACAAGGCTCGGTGTTCGACGTGGCGGTCGACATCCGACCCGGCAGCGCGACCTTCGGCCAATGGGTCGGCGTCGAACTCAGCGGTGCCAACCACCGCCAGCTGTGGCTGCCCACGGGCATGGCGCACGGCTTCCTGGTGACCAGCGACTCGGCCGATTTTCTCTACAAGGCCACGCAGTACTACGCCCCGCAATCGGAAGGCTGCATTCGCTGGAACGACCCCGAGATCGGCATCGAGTGGCCGTCGATCGGCGCCGAGCCGTCGCTTTCTGCCAAGGATGCGGGCGGGGTCGGGCTTTCTGCGTTGTCGGGTGGCAAGGGTGCCTGAGCCCTTCGGCAATCGCCTTGTCGCGCTATGGCGCGATCACGGCGAGCCGAGGCGACGGGTCGGCGGCGAAGCGGCTTTCGCCGACCGTGTAGCGGCGACGAAATCGAAGGAACGGCGCTTCGATGAAACGGTAGCTCAGATACCCCAGCGGCACCATCGCGGCGAAGAAGGCGGCTGCCCACAGCGTGGCCAGATAGAAGTTGGAGATGTCCATCACCCGGCTGTCGACCCACTGCGCGGCTCTGAACACGAAGAAGAAGTGCAGCAAGTAGATCGAATAGGAGTACGAGCCCGCCAGCGCAAGCCAGCGCGACACGCCCGAATTTTTGGGCTCGAACGACGTGTCGTACCACGCGATCACGACCGCATACACCAGGCCTTCGATCGTCGGAAGAACGATCCAGAGTGCCCCACCCACGGCTTCGGTGGTGAGGTTGAGCGGCCCCACGCTTTTGTCCACGACCCAATAGAACAGACTGAAGGCGACGAGCACGGCGCCCACCCACCAGTGCCTGCCGCGCAAGGCGCCTCGACACTGGAACATGATCATGCCGAAGGCGAACTGGTCGAGCCGGCCGACGATCGTCCAATACGCGAGCGACTGCACTTCGCCGGTCCACAGAAAATAGAGTGCCCTGAACGACAGCGCCGCGGCCACCAGCAACAGCGGCAGAAACTTCGACTTCCGAACCAACCAGAGGAACAGGGGAAGGATCAGATAGAAGTGCCACTCGACCGTGATCGACCAGCCGCCGGACGGCAGCGTGGGCAGCACCACGCCGAGCGCAATATTGCGCAGCTGGGGCAAGATGTTCTGGCCGTGGTGCGCAGCGAGCAGCAGGTTCATCGCGCACACCAAGGCGAGCAGTGGCAGCAGCCGCAGCGCTCGATTCCACAGGAACGCGCCGAAGCGGATCTGCTTGCCGTCGAGCAGTTTGGCGAACAGGTAACCGCTGAGCACCATGAACAGGGCCACGCCGGTGTGCCCCTGGTCGATGAGCGCGAGCGGGAAGATCACCGGTGGCGAACCAAACGGTACCGGCGTACCCAACCACGCATGATTGAAGTGCCATGCGACCACCATGAAGGCGGCGATGGCGCGAACGTGGTCGAGGCCGATGAAGTGCTGGCCGGTCGATGATTTCATGGGCGGGGTGGGGCTCTGGAAAACTGCAGTCCGGTGTCCAGAAGAATGCGCACCGGCGGTGGCAAAACATGGCGCAATATCCGTGCCGAAATAGCCGGTCGGCGTCGAAGATGTATCAACAGCATCGGCCGCTTTTTGGCTTGAATCTTGCGGCTCTCCGCGAGCAAACAAAGTAACGAAGGAAATACATGAAAGTCACCGTTGTAGGCACCGGATACGTCGGACTCGTCTCGGGCGCCTGCCTGGCCGAGATGGGCAACGATGTCATGTGCATGGATGTCGACGCGGGCAAGATCCGCACGTTGGAGGCCGGCGGGATTCCGATCCACGAGCCCGGGCTCGAAGCGATGGTCGCACGCAACGTGAAGGCCGGGCGCCTGCACTTCACGACCGACGTCGCGCGCGCGGTGGCGCACGGCACGCTGCAATTCATCGCGGTCGGCACGCCGCCCGACGAAGACGGTTCGGCCGACCTCCAGTACGTGCTCGCGGCCGCGCGCAACATCGGCCGGCTGATGACCGATCACAAGGTCATCGTCGACAAAAGCACCGTGCCGGTGGGCACGGCCGACAAGGTCAACGCCGCCATCGCCGAGGAGCTGGCCAAGCGGGGTGTGCAGATCGAATACGCCGTCGTGTCGAACCCGGAGTTCCTGAAAGAAGGGGCCGCGGTCGAAGACTTCATGAAACCCGATCGCATCGTCATCGGCGCCGACGACGAAAGCGCGATCCACCTGATGCGCTCGCTGTACGCGCCGTTCCAGCGCAACCACGACAAGTTGGTGGTGATGGACGTGCGCAGCGCCGAGCTGACCAAGTACGCCGCCAACGCGATGCTCGCCACCCGCATCAGTTTCATGAACGAGTTGTCGCTGCTGGCCGAGAAGCTCGGCGCCGACATCGAGTTGGTGCGCCAGGGCATCGGCAGCGACCCGCGCATCGGCTTCGGTTTTTTGTATGCGGGTTGCGGCTACGGCGGGTCGTGCTTTCCGAAAGACGTGAAGGCCTTGATCAGCACCGCCTCGCAGTTCGAGCAGCCGCTGCGGGTGTTGTCGGCGGTCGAGGCGGCGAACGACGCGCAAAAACTGGTGGTGGTCGGCCGCGTGACCGCGCGCTTCGGCGAAGACTTGTCCGGATTGCGCTTCGCGCTGTGGGGCCTGGCGTTCAAGCCGAACACCGACGACATGCGCGAGGCGCCGAGCCGCGTGGTGATCGACGAACTGCTCGAGCGCGGGGCGCACATCACCGCCTACGACCCGGTCGCGATGCCCGAGGCGCGCCGGGTGTTCGCGGACCGCCCCGGCCTGAGCTACGCAGACGCTCCGATGGATGCACTCGAAGGCGCCGATGCGCTGCTCATCGTCACCGAGTGGAAAGAGTTTCGCAGCCCCGATTTCAGGCGCATCAAGGAGATGCTCAAGCACCCTCTGGTGATCGACGGCCGCAACCTGTACGAGCCGAAGCTCGTGCGCGACGCCGGGCTCGAGTACCAGACGATCGGGCGCGCATGATGCCGCGCTTCGTGCCATGAAGATTCTGGTCACCGGCGTTGCCGGCTTCATCGGCATGCACACCGCGCGGCAACTGCTGGCGCGCGGTGACGAGGTGGTCGGCATCGACAACCTGAACGACTACTACGACCCGCAACTCAAGCGCGACCGCTTGCTGCAACTGGCAACGTTCGAGCGCTTCCGGTTCGTCGAGCAAGACATCGCCGAGCAGGCAACGCTCGCGGCGCTGTTCGAGCGCGAACGGTTCGAGCGCGTCGTGCACCTCGCCGCGCAAGCGGGCGTGCGCTACTCGATCTCGCACCCGCACGCGTATGCGCAATCGAATCTGGTCGGCTTTCTCAACGTGCTCGAAGGCTGCAGGCAGCAGGCCGTCGGGCACCTCGTGTATGCCAGCAGCTCGAGCGTGTACGGCGGCAGCACCAAGCTGCCATTCGACGAGACCGACCCGGTGGCTCACCCGGTGAGCCTGTATGCCGCCACCAAGAAGGCCAACGAGCTGATGGCGCACGCGTACAGCCACCTCTACCGCTTGCCCACCACGGGGTTGCGCTTCTTCACGGTCTACGGCCCCTGGGGCCGCCCCGACATGGCACCCTGGCTGTTCACCGACGCGATCGCCAACGGCCGGCCGATCAAGGTGTTCAACCACGGCAAGATGCAGCGTGACTTCACCTACATCGACGACATCGTCGACAGCGTGGTGGCAAGCCTGGACCGCACCCCGGAACCCGACCCCGGCTTCGACACCGCCGCGCCGGATGCCGGTGCCTCGTGGGCGCCCTACCGGGTGTTCAACATCGGCAACAGCGAGCCGATCGAACTCTCGCGCTTCATCGCTGCGATCGAAGCGGCACTCGGCCGCGCGGCGGTGAAAAACTTGCTGCCGATGCAGCCCGGCGATGTCGTCGCGACGCACGCGGCCACGGCGCGCCTCGAAGCATGGACCGGCCTTCGGCCCGCCACCTCGATCGAGGACGGCATGCGGCGCTTCGTCGAGTGGTACACGGCCTACAACGCTGGCCGTGGCGCGCTTCAGGCGGGCAGTGCGTAGGCCGCGAGCAGCTTGACCCCGAATTCCGTCTCACCGAAGCGCAGCGCGGCATCGGCCTTCGCGGCCGCGCCCACGCGCCGGCGCAGTGCCGGGTCGTCGATCAGCATCGCGATCCGCGCGATCATGTCGTGCGTCGACTGGCACAAGTAGCCGGTCTCGCCTTCACGAATCACCTCGCGGTGCTGCACGCAATCGAACGCCACGCACGGCACGCCCGCGGCCATGGCCTCGACCAGGAACAGCGGGAACCCGCGCGTCTCGCCGGGCGCCAGATAGACCCACCCCGCCGCCAGCCGCCTGGCACATTCGGCATCGGTCGCGATGTCGAACACGCCCACCCCGGCCGCCTTCAGGCGCACGCGCGACACTTCGTCGACCGTGCCGATCCAGTTGAAGCCGATGCGCAGGTCTTCGCCACTCAGCAGCACAGCGAGTTGGGCCAGCAACTCGGCGCTGCGCACGCCCTGCGCGCGCCCGCCGGTGACGATCAACGGGTGCCGCGCCTCGTTGCGCACGGCCGCGAAAAAGACCTCGCCGACCGGGCTCTCGACCAGCTCGGCCGACTCCCAGTGCGCGAACGCCTGCGTCTCCCGGGGCACGTTGACGATGGCCGCACTGCGTGCGGAGCGCAGCAGCGCGCGCGTCAGCGATGACCCCAGTCGGCTCAGGCCGCGCAGCGCGCCGATCGCGCGCGAACCGTGGGGCGAAAAGAACAGCGGCACGTTCGCGCCGATGGCCCGCACCGCCTGAGCACCGACCAGGCCGGGCAAAAAACCGTGCAGGTGCACGGCGTGCAGCGGGGCGGCGCCCATCGCCGCATGGCAAGCGTCGCGCATCGCGCGCCACTGCCGGATCGGATTCAGCAGCCTCGGCGCCATCACCAACTCGGCCGATTCGTGCAGGCCCGCCACGTGATGGCGGTGATGGGCATCGTCGATCATCACCACGACCTGATCGCGGCCCGTGCGCCCGAGCGCGTGCGTCGCCGGGCCGAGAAAGCTGAACACCTCGTCGGTCACGCGACCGACGACATGCACCACCCTGCCCGGCTCGGGCGAGGTGTCGTCGAGCGCCATCAGCTCGCGCCTTGGCGCAGCACGACCACGCGCACCGTCCTGAACAGGATCGCCACATCGCCCAGCAGCGAGCGCTGCTCGACATAGTCACGGTCGAACGCCACCCGCTCGTCGTAGGTCGTGTTGTTGCGCCCGCTGACCTGCCACAAGCCGGTCATGCCGGGCCGCACGCTGAGGTAGTGCCAGCGCACCCGGCCGTAGCGCGTGAGTTCGGCCACGGTGATCGGCCGCGGGCCGACGAGGCTCATCTCGCCGCGCAGCACGTTGATCAGTTGCGGCAGTTCGTCGAGGCTGCTCTTGCGCAAGAAGCGGCCGACCGGCGTGATGCGCGGGTCAAGCGTCAGCTTCTGGTCGCGCGCCCACTCGGCGCGAGCCTGCGGGTCGTCGCGCAGCAGTTCGGCAAGCAGGTGCTCGGAGTTGCGCAACATCGAGCGGAACTTCAGGCACCGAAAGAGCTTGCCATCGTGACCGACGCGGTAGTGCGCGAACAAGATCGGTGCGCCGTCGCGCCTCCAGATCAGGAAGACGATGACCAGCAGCACCGGCGCGAGCAACAAAAGCAGCAGCAGCGCGGCCATTTGGTTGAGCGTGACGGCGAGCGCGTCCTGCAGTTCCTCGCGTCGGCTGAATCTGTTTTCCGATGTGCGCGCATCGGCGACAAAAGTTGTGGCATCCATGTGGCTAACCCTTCGGTGGAATTGGTTGCATACCATTGCTGCGATGCAACAAACGCGCCAGTGCGAGCGTCGTTGCGACCGGTCTCGCATCGGCCATCGGCGGCTGAAGGCGTCGCAGCGCCGATTCTTTCGCAAGACCGCTCCGAGGGGTGTATCGCGGTGTTTCAGTAAATTTTTGTGCGGCGCAACGGGGGCTATCCCGAGGGGCATAAACCCGGAGCGCGATGGTGCAGCCCGTTCGACCGGAAAGGTTCGGTAACAGTTTTGGCCCCTGCGCCCGCAGGGAACACTGCGCGTGAGCGCCGCTTCAGTGCGTGCGCAACAGCAGGTCGGCGATCACCGGCCGGTGATCGGATGCTTGCGCGCCGCCTGCGAACGCGTCGACCACGCCGATCTCGCCGCTGACGAGCACGTGGTCGATGCGCAGGAAAGAAAACCCGGGCCGCAGCGCATGGCCGTAGCTGAAGCCGTAGCCGCGGCCAGCGCTCGAGAACGCGTCGCGCAAGCCGAGGCCCAGCAACGCACGGATCACCGGCGACGACTCCGGTGCATTGAGGTCGCCGGCGACGATCAGCGGCCGCGCACCCGAGCGCCGAACACGAAGATCGCGCGCCAGCGCCTGCGCCTGAGCGAGCCGGTCGTCGAAGTTCTGGCGCCAGTCACCGGCGCCCTCGAGGCCTTCCCGGCGCGCCGCGTTGAGCCCGCTGCGTGGCGACTCGAAGTGCGCGCTGACGACGTCGAGCGCCGCGCCGTTCACGTCGACGACACAACGCACATAGGCTTGGGCCAGGCCGCGGTCGTCGAGGCGGCCGAGCGCGCAATCGCGCAATGGGTAGCGGCTGGCGACGACGTATTGGTCGATCGCGAACGCGTGCGGCATGCCGAACGCTTGCGCGGCCGACCAGACGACCGCCCCCTGCGCGTGCGAGATGCCGTGGTTGTCCTGCGTGACGAGGATGTCGGGCCGGTGCAGCGCGACCTCGCGTGCGAGTGCTTCGAAGCCGCCGGTGCGCAGCACCGCTTTGTAGGCCTTGACGTTGTAGGTCATGAAACGCAGCGGCGCGCCGCCGGTGTCGGGCCGACCCCAGGCCCAACCCATCGCGAGCGTGGTGACGAGACCGAGCGTGACCCCGCTCGCGGTCACCCAGCGCCATCCGAGCGCGCACGACAACAGCAGTGCCAGCAGCGCCGGCCCGAGCAGCGCGGGGTACGGCAGGTAGCGCGAGAGCTCGAGCCACCACGGCCCAAGCGAGCCGGCTTGCTGCGCCAGCGTCAGCAACCCGAGGCCGGCGATGAGCAGCGCGACGATGGCGCGAACGAGTTGGTAGGTGATGCGGGCCAAAGGGGTCGGAGGATTCGGTGGGCGCGGCAGCTTACCCGAACGCGCTCGGCTCGCGCCGCGATGGCCGCATCGTTAAAAACGCTGCCGGCCTCCCCTATCATTCGCAGGCTCCCACGACGAGCGCCCTGTCCAAACATCTGGAAACCCTCCATGAACTTTCGCGGCTCGACCCTCTCCACGATCGCAGCCGGCGCGCTGCTGACTTGCGCCGGCGCGGCCTTCGCGGCCAAGACCCTGGTGTACTGTTCCGAGGGCAGCCCCGAAGGCTTCAACCCGCAGTACTACACGACCGGCACGACCTTCGACGCCGTCTCGGTGCCGATGTTCAACCGCCTCGTCGAGTTCGACACCGGCACGACCAACATCGTGCCCGGCCTGGCCGAAAGCTGGGTCGCCGCGGCCGATGGCCTGAGCTACACCTTCAAATTGCGCAAGGGCGTGAAGTTTCATTCGTCCGCCAAGTTCAAGCCGACACGCGACTTCAACGCCGACGACGTGCTGTTCTCGTACAACCGCATGGCCGATCCGAGCATCCCGAAGACCACTCCCGGCACGACCTACGCGTACTTCGACGACATGGACATGAAGAACATCGTCGAGCGCGTCGAGAAGGTCGACGCGATGACCGTGAAGTTCGTGCTGAAGAAGCCCGAGGCGCCGTTCATGGCCAACCTGGCAATGGACTTCGCGTCGATCCTCAGCGCCGAATACTTCGACAAGATGAAGGCCGCCGGCACACCCGAGGTGATCGACCGCGAGCCCATCGGCACCGGCCCATTCAGCTTCGTGTCGTACCAGAAAGATGCGGTGATTCGCTACAAGGCGTTCGACGCGCACTGGGCGGGCCGGCCGAAGATCGACAACCTGGTGTACGCGATCACCACCGATGCC
>JANMWQ010000325.1:0-2085 GCA_031394085.1 Rhizobacter sp.
TTCATCATCTGCGCGGGCGTCAGCAGGCCGATCATCGTTGCGCTCTCTTCGCTGACGCCGAGGCGGAACAGGGCTTGTTCCTTGTCGGCGCGGATCAGGCTTTGCGCCAGCATCAGGTATGAAAGGTTGGCTTCGCGAATCTCGGTGAGGATCTGGTCTGCGTTCATGGTCTGCTCCGGGTGCTGTTTTGACGGGGGTGTCTGATCGGCGTTGTTGTGTGACTCAACGTGAAGCGGATTGTGAAGAGCCGATCAGGCCCGCAACATCAGGTCATCTCTGTCGCTTGAGTCCCTGTTCTTCTGCGGGGCGTGTCAGGCAAATTCCTACAAGCCGCGGATGCGCGCCCGAATTTCTGTCGACACGCCCCCTCAAGTATCGAAACGACCGACCCGATAACCCTCCCAACGGGGATGAGCAATCAGAACCGGGGTCCGGAATAGACGACCGATGGTTCTGCGCAGGGCACAGCCCTTCCACGGAATCCGAGGCTGACGAACGCCGGGCGCAGTGGGTCGACGGCCGCTTCCGATCAACGGAGTGCCGGTGACCAAGTTCAACGCAGCCGATCTGACCGGTGGCCCAAGGGGTCGCCCAGTGAAAGCCGCCGCGGCAATGACAGCGCTCATGCCACGTCACTTCAACCAATTAGGAGTTTTCATTCATGGCTTCAACGATCAACACCAACCTGAATTCGCTCACCGCGCAACGCAACTCCAGCAAGTCGCAGAACGACCTCAGCACCGCGATCAACCGCCTGTCGTCGGGCCTGCGCATCAACAGCGCCAAAGACGACGCCGCCGGCCTCGCGATTTCGGAACGCTTCACCTCGCAGATCCGCGGCCTGAACCAGGCAGCGCGCAATGCGAACGACGGCATCTCGCTGGCGCAAACCGCTGAAGGCGCACTCGGCTCGATCGGCAGCAACCTGCAACGCATGCGTGAACTGGCCGTGCAGTCGGCCAATGCCACGAACAGCGCGTCGGACCGCGCGGCACTTCAGCAAGAAGTCTCGCAGCTGACCGCTGAAGTCGACCGCGTCGCGACCCAGACCAAGTTCAACGGCACCAGCCTGGTCGATGGCAGCTTCTCGGCGCAGCAGTTCCAGGTCGGCGCGAACGCCGGCCAGACCATCACCGTGGACGGTATCGCCAGCGCCCGCACCAGCTCGCTCGGCGGCTTTCAGGGCTTCACGCTCGCCAACCAGGCGATCGGCACGGCCAGCAACACCGCAGCCGCGCAGACGGTCACGATCGGCGGCGTCGCCACGTCGCTCGGCACCATCGCCAACGACGCCAAGGCGCTCGCTGCGGCGATCAACGCCTCGGGCGTGACGGGTCTTTCGGCCACCGCCGACGCGACGGCCGTTGCCGCCGGCACCCAGGCCCTGACCGCGAGCGCCTTCGGTGCAGCCACGGTCACGCTCAACGGCCTGGCGATCAACGTCAACGTCACCGCCAACGCAGCCACCAACCGCGTCAACACGGTGGCGGCGCTGAACGCGCAGTCGTCGACGACCGGCGTGGTCGCGACTGATACGGGTTCGGGCGTCAGCCTGGCCGCTGCCGACGGCCGCAACGTGTCGCTGGCCTATGCCGCCGGTGGCGCCACCGCGTCGACCATCGCCGACCTCGGCCTCGCAGCCGTCGGCACCTACGGCAGCACGCTCGACGTGAGCTACAACGCGCCGACCGGCACGAGCGGTAACGTCGTCTTCGGCGGCGCGTTCGCCAGCACCAACGCGATCGCCGCCACCGGCACTGCGATTGCCGCGATCGACATCTCGACCGTCGCCGGTGCCAACACCGCGCTGGTCTCGATCGACGCGGCGCTGGCCACGGTCAACAACTCGCGCGCTTCGCTGGGCGCGATCCAGAACCGCTTTTCGTCGACGATCGAGAACCTGCAGACCGGCAGCGAAAACCTCGCGGCTTCGCGCAGCCGGATCCAGGATGCCGACTTCGCCGCGGAAACCGCCAACCTGTCGCGCGCTCAAGTGCTGCAGCAAGCCGGCACCGCGATGATCGCGCAGGCCAACCAGCTGCCGCAGCAGGTGCTGTCGCTGCTGCGCTGATCGGACTGACGACC
>JANMWQ010000840.1:0-1972 GCA_031394085.1 Rhizobacter sp.
GGTCGAAAACTCGGGCGACCGGCCGATCCAGGTCGGCTCGCACCACCACTTCGCCGAGACCAACGCCGCGCTGGTGTTCGACCGGGCGGCCACGCGCGGCATGCGCCTGAACATCGCCTCCAGTACCGCCGCGCGCTTCGAGCCCAGGCAGCAGCGCACGGTCGAGCTGGTCGACTACACCGGCGAGCGCAAGGTGTACGGGTTTCGTGGGTGGGTGCGAGGGGCGCTTTGAGATGACCGACCACATGGGTGCTTTCGTGCCGGTTTGTGGCGTTCGCGCGAAGGGCGGCGCGACCGCGTTGCGCCGGCGCGCTGTGCTCCGTTCATGTCCCCCGGGCCGGGCTGCGCCCAACCCTCCTCCTTTACTTCACTCCGCACAGCGCCCCGCCGCAACGCTCCGGGCAACACCGTGGTTGTCGACGAGTTGGCGAAGCAGCAATGGTTGCAAGCCGAAGATGGCGGGTGACCGGCGCAGCGAGGTTAAGGAGGAGGGTCGGGCGAAGCTCGGGCCGGGGGGCACGAGCGGAGTCGGTCGCCCGGCATCCTCGGCCCGCGCAGACGCTCTCACGCCGGAGCCATCGACATGACCCAGATCAACCGCCGCGCCTATGCCGAAATGTTCGGCCCCACCACCGGTGACCGCGTTCGCCTGGCCGACACCGGCCTGATCGTCGAGGTCGAAAAAGACTTCACGCTCAATGCAGGCGGCTACGGTGAAGAGGTGAAATTCGGCGGCGGCAAGACGATTCGCGACGGCATGGGCCAGAGCGCATGGGCCAGAGCCAGCGGCTCAGCGCCGAGGTCGCCGACACCGTCATCACCAACGCGCTGATCGTCGACCACTGGGGCATCGTGAAAGCCGACATCGGCCTCAAGAACGGCTTGATCGCAGCGATCGGCAAGGCCGGCAACCCCGACGTGCAGCCAGGTGTCGACATCGTCATCGGCCCCGGCATCGAGGTCATCGCCGGCGAGGGCAGCATCGTCACCGCCGGCGGCATCGACACGCACATCCACTTCATCTGCCCGCAGCAGATCGAAGAAGCGCTGATGAGCGGCGTGACCACGATGATGGGCGGTGGCACCGGCCCGGCGACCGGCACCTTCGCCACCACCTGCACGCCCGGGCCGTGGCACATCCACTCGATGCTGCGCGCGGCCCAGAGCTTCCCGATGAACCTGGGCTTTCAGGGCAAGGGCAATGCCTCGCTGCCCGGTGCGCTCGAAGAGCAGATCGAAGCCGGCGCCTACGGCCTGAAGCTGCACGAAGACTGGGGCACCACGCCGGCCGCGATCGACAACTGCCTGAGCGTGGCCGATGCGCACGACGTGCAGGTCACGATCCACACCGATACGCTGAATGGATCCGGCTTCGTCGAAGACACGATCGCGGCATTCAAGGGGCGCACGATCGCGACCTTCCACACCGAGGGCGCAGGCGGCGGCCACGCGCCCGACATCATCAGATGCGCGGGCCTGCCCAACGTGCTGCCGTCGAGCACGAACCCGACGATGCCGTACACCGTGAACACGATCGACGAGCACCTCGACATGCTGATGGTGTGCCACCACCTGGATCCTTCGATCGCGGAAGACGTGGCGTTCGCCGAATCGCGTATCCGGCGTGAGACCATCGCGGCCGAGGATATCCTTCACGACCTGGGCGCGTTTTCGATGATGTCTTCCGACTCCCAGGCGATGGGGCGCGTGGGCGAGGTCATCATCCGAACCTGGCAGGCCGCGCACAAGATGAAGGTGCAGCGCGGTGCATTGAAGGGCGACACGGCGAAGTCCGACAACACGCGCGTGAAGCGCTATGTCGCCAAGTACACAATCAACCCGGCGATCGCGCAGGGAATCTCGCACGAGGTCGGCTCGATCGAGGTCGGCAAGCTGGCTGACCTGGTCATCTGGAAGCCCGCGTTCTTCGGCGTGAAGCCTTCGCTGATCCTGAAGGGCGGCATGATTGCCG
>JANMWQ010000846.1:0-1752 GCA_031394085.1 Rhizobacter sp.
TACGCCGACAAGCTGACCCGCGTCATCAACACCACGCTGCGCATGCAGCGCGCTTCGCTGCGCGCGCCTGACAGCGTGGCATGAGGAAATCTGAATGAGTGCTCTGATGTCGATCGGCAAGACGGCGATGTTCGCCAACTACGCCGCGCTGCAAACCGCCAGCAACAACATCGCCAACGCGAACACGCCGGGCTATTCGCGCCAGAGTGCTCAGCTTGCCGATTCGCCCGGCCAGTTCACCGGCGCGGGCTTCTTCGGCAAGGGCGTGACGGTGACGACGATCTCACGCTCGTACGACAGTTTTCTCAACCAGCAGGCCGTCGCTAGCGGCTCGAACGCGGCCGCCGATGCGGCGCGGCTCGACAAGCTGAGCCAGCTCGAAGATGTGTTCCCGATCGGCAAGGCGGGCATCGGTGCGGCCGCCGGCAACCTGCTCAACGCGTTCGTCGATGTCTCGAACAACCCGAGCGATTCGTCGGCGCGCCAGGTGGTGCTGAGCCAAGCGCAGGAACTGTCGTTCCGCGTGCGCGCGGCCGGTGATCAGCTGAGTGCGCTGCAGGCCGGCGTGACGCAAGACGTGAAGGCTTCGGTCGCGAGCTTGAACGCGATGGCCAAACAGGTCGCGAACCTGAACGGGCAGATCGCCGCACTCAAGGGCTCGGGTCAGGCGCCGAACCAGTTGCTCGACGAGCGCGATCGGCTCGTCGGCCAGATCGCGTCGGTGATCAACGTCACGAGCATCCAGGCCGACGACGGCAGTGTCGGCCTGTTCATCGGCGGCGGCCAGAGCCTCGTGCTCGGTGCGAATGCGAACACGGTCAGCGCGGTACCCGACACCTTCGACCCCTCGAAGGTCATGCTGACGATGACCGAAGGCGCCACCCAGCGCCTGATCCCGCCCGACAGCCTCGCCGGCGGTTCGCTCTCGGGGTTGCTGAAGTTTCAGAACGACGACCTCGCGACGGCGAAGAACTTGATCGGGCAACTCGCCACCGCGGTCAGTGGCGCGGTCAACAAGCAGCAGTCGCTGGGCCTCGATCTCGGCCAGCCGGCGCGCGTCGGCGCGCCGATCTTCTCGGTCGGCGCGGCGCGCGTGCTGGGCGCCTCCGGAAACGGCGGAAATGCAGCGCTGAGCTTGGCGGTCGACGATGCCTCGAAGGTGCAGGCGAGCGATTACGCGATGAGTTTCGATGGCAGCAACTACACGCTGACGCGGTCGAGCGACAAGACCGCCGTGGCCGGCAGCCCGTTCACCGCGGCGCAACTCGCTGCCGGCGTGCGCTTCGACGGCGTGACCCTGCAACTGACCGGCGGCGCGGCCAACACCAACGACCGCTTCGTGCTGCAGCCGGTGGCGGTGGCGGCGCAGAACATGCAGACCGTGCTCGCGAGCCCGAACGGCATCGCGGCGGCGTCGCCGTTCACCGGCAGTGTCGATGTCAACAACAAGGGCACGGCGACGATCGCGTCGCTGACCGCGACCGACCCGTCGTACAACGGCACGCTCAGCGGGACCATCGCGTTCACGTCCGACACCGGCGCCTACACCTGGACGCCGAGCACCGGCGCCCCGGTCACCGGCCAGTGGACGGCCGGCGCGCCGATCGCGCTGAACGGCTTCGAGTTGAAACTCGCCGGCGTGCCGCGCGGTGGCGACAAAATTTCGGTCGCGCCGACCATCTCGGTGACCTCGAACAACGGCAATGCGCTGGCGTTCGCGGGCCTGGGTGACCGCGGCATCGTGGCGGCGGG
>JANMWQ010000075.1:0-1559 GCA_031394085.1 Rhizobacter sp.
GCCCGCTCTCGCAGTGCCGGCGGACGGGGCCGCAGGCCGGCGCATCTGTGCCATCGAGGCCACGCGCACCTTGTCGGTGATGTCGTCGGCGAGCAGCCGCAGGCCGTCGGCCACGCCGACCTTGGGCTTGGCGACGAAGTCGATCGCGCCGAGTTCGAGCGCGCGCAAGGTCACGTCGGCGCCGCGCTCGGTCAAGGTCGAGACCATCACGACCGGCGTGGGCCGCAGGCGCATCAGCTTGCCGAGAAAGTCGATGCCGTCCATGCGCGGCATCTCGACGTCGAGCGTGATCACGTCCGGGTTGAGCGTGCGAATCATTTCGCGCGCGATCAACGGGTCGGCGGCGGTGCCGACGCACTCCATGTCGGGTTGGCGGTTGATGATCGCGCTCAGCAGGCTGCGCACCAGCGCCGAATCGTCCACCACCACCACGCGTGTCTTGGCCATGCCTGCCACTTCCTAGAAGAGATCGACCGAGCCGCCGCGCGCGCTCGCGGGCGCCACCTGCTGCGCGGCGGCGCGGTCTTGCGCGGCGAGCGCCGCGGTGTTGCTCGAGGCGAGCCGCTTGACCATCGCCTTGCCGCTCGCCGGCAAGAAGCACACCTTGCGCGGGTGGATACCGAGCACGTCTTTCGACATGATCGGGATGCGCTCGGTCTTGAGGTAGTCGACCACGAACGCGGTGTTGCGCTCGCCGATGTTCATCGAGGTCATGCCGTCGATCACCTGCCCGCCACCGAAGACCTTGGCCTCCATCGTCGCGCGCGTGGCGCCTTGCTTCATCATCTCGTTGATCAGCATCTCCATCGCGTACGAGCCGTAGCGGCCCGACCCGGCGTCGCCCTCGGGCAGCATGAAGTGGTTCATGCCGCCGATCTTGGCTTCGCGGTCCCAGAGGCACGCGGCGATGCACGAGCCGAGCGTCGTCATGATCAAAATATCTTCGTGGTGCACGAAGTATTCGCACGGCAATATCTTGACCGCGTCGTTCTTGAAGAACGCGTCGTAGAAGAAGAACGACGCCTCGCCGGGTTTGCGCGGCTTGGCCTTGAGCGCATCGAGGCGCGCGACCTGCGGGCGTGGCGCGGCGGGGCTTGGAATGGTGGGCATGGCTCGGTGACTCAAAGCCGCTCGTAGATCGTCTTCCCGCGCAGCCGAAACGAATCCTTCAGGTCGGTGAAGTTCTCGGAGTGGCCGACATACATCAGCCCCTTCGGCTTCATCGCCGCGTGGATCTGGCCGAGCACGCGGCGCTGCGTGGCGTTGTCGAATTAGATCATCACGTTGCGGCAGAACACGATGTCGAACGGCTCGCCGAGCGACCAGCGCGCGTCCATCAAGTTGAGCGGGCAAAACTCGATCAGCTTGGCGAGCTCGGGCTTCACGCGCATGAAGCCGCCGTTCGCGCCCGTGCCGCGCAAGAAGTGGCGGCGCTGGCGCTCGGGGCTCAGGCCGCGCGCATCCACCGGGTAGACGCCGCGCGCCGCGGTCGCGAGTACCTTGGTGTCGATGTCGCTGGCGATGACCTTCACGTCGGCGTTCGCGCCGAGCGCTTCGGC
>JANMWQ010000083.1:0-2229 GCA_031394085.1 Rhizobacter sp.
GCCGTCCCAAAAGCCGGTGCGGAACTTCACGTCGACGCCATAAGCACTGGTGTCCTGGCTGATCACCAACAGTTCCTTCACGCCGGCCTCGAACAGGCGTTGTGCCTCACCGAGCACATCGCCGATCGGGCGCGAGACCAGGTCGCCGCGCATGCTCGGGATGATGCAGAACGAGCAACGGTGGTTGCAGCCTTCGCTGATCTTCAAGTAGGCGTAGTGGCGCGGCGTGAGCTTCACGCCTTGCTTTGGTACAAGGTCGATGAACGGGTCGTGCGGCTTGGGCACGTGCAGGTGCACCGCGTCCATCACTTCATGCGTGGCGTGCGGCCCGGTCACGGCGAGAACGCTGGGGTGCATCTTGCGGACCAGGTTGCCGCCGTCGTCGCCGGCCTTCGCGCCGAGGCACCCAGTGACGATCACTTTGCCGTTCTCGGCCAGCTCCTCGCCGATGGTGTCGAGGCTTTCCTTGACCGCGTCGTCGATGAAGCCGCAGGTGTTGACGATCACCAGGTCGGCGCCGGCGAAGGTTTTCGAGGTGTCGTAGCCCTCGGCGCGCAGTTGAGTCAGGATCAGCTCGGAATCGGTCAGCGCCTTCGGGCAACCGAGCGAGACGAAACCGATTTTCGGGGCAGGCTTGGCGAGGGGTGTGGCGGGGCTGGGCGCCAGCAGTGTTTCTTGTGTCATCGGCCGATTTTCGCCCAAGATGGCACACCCCGCGGCGGCATACCGCCGCCACCCTCCGAGAGGGTGCTCAGGCCGATTGGGAGCGGCCCGGCGCTGGCCCGAGCAGCCGCTAGCGTTTCGGCGGCTTGAACCCCGGCATCCCGGGGAACAGCGCGCCGGCCTGCGTGGCCATCTGCGCCTGCATCTGCGCGAACATCTTGCGCGACTGCTCCATGTAGTTGCCCATCAGCCCCTGCACGCCCGGCGCCTGGCCGTTGAGAAACTGCGACCACATTTCGGGCGATTGCACGGCCGGATCGAGCAAGCCCTTCGACTGCTCGCTGAGGCGCGTCTGGATGTCGGTGAAGGTCTGCAGGTTCTTCTCGAGGTAGGAGCCCATCATCCCCTGCATCGAATGGCCGTAGAAGCGGATGATCTGCGCGAGCATCGGCGCCGAAAACATCGGCACGCCGCCGCTCTCTTCTTCGAGAATGATCTGCAGCAGGATGCTGCGCGTGAGGTCTTCGCCGGTCTTGGCGTCGCGCACCTCGAAGCTCTCGGCCGAGAGCACCATCGCCTTCACATCGGCGAGCGTGATGTAGGTGCTCAGCTGGGTGTCGTAGAGGCGTCGGTTCGGGTACTTCTTGAGGATGCGCGGGCCGCTTGTGGCCGCGTCGGTGACGTGGTGGACCGCCGGCTCGGCACTCGCCTCGGGTTTGACTGCGCGGCGGGACTGGGCCATTCGGCGACTCCTTCATTCATGTGCAACTGCACAACGATTCTAGAAGTGCGGGCGAAGGCGACCCGAGGGGTTTTCCCGACGGATGGAACCCCTCGACAAACGATTGCGTTCGTCGATCCCCCGGGGGATGCAGGCCGGCTTGGGGCGGCCCGGCGCTCGGCCCGCTCTCGCTTGCGTCACGGCTGGTGCTGCCACGCGCCGTTCACGATTTTGACCATCACGCGCGCGCGCTGATCGAGCCCCAGGTGATCGGTCGGCGACATGTTGAAAATACCGTGCGCGCCGTGCACTTCCTTGGTGTTCTCGAGCGCGTCGCGCAGCGCCGTGCGGAATTCGAGCGTGCCGGGCTGGGCCTTTTTCAACGCAGCGGCGATGGCCACTTCCATCAGCTTGCCGGCGTCCCACGCGTGGCCACCGAAGGTCGAGACCGAGCCCTTGCCGTACATCGCCTCGTACTTGGCGATGTACTCCAGCGCCGACTTCTTGACCGGGTTCGAGGCCGGCAGTTGCGCGGCGACAAGCACCGGGCCCGACGGCAGCAGCGTGCCTTCGACATCCTTGCCGCCGACGCGCAAAAAGTCGTTGTTCGCCACACCGTGGGTCTGGTAGTACTTGCCGGCGTAGCCCCGCTCGCGCAAAGCGCGCTGCGGCAGCACGGCCGGCGTGCCCGAACCGGCAACCAACACCGCATCGGGCTTGGCGGCGACGATCTTCAGCACCTGGCCGGTGACCGAGGTGTCGGCCCGCGCGTAGCGCTCGTTCGCGACAATCGTCAAGCCCTTCAGCGCAGCAGCCTTCGAAAATTCGTTGTACCAGCCTTCGCC
>JANMWQ010000350.1:0-3910 GCA_031394085.1 Rhizobacter sp.
CCGTCGATGACCCAGTGGCGCTGCGCCTCGGTGAGCTGCGCCCACGCGGTGTCGCGCGGGATGCCGGCCTCACCGGCGTACTGCATCAGGTCATCCTGGTTCTCTTTCCAGGCCGGCGTCTGCAGGGTCTTGATCGCGCCCGAGCGCAAGGTTTTGCGGTGGTCGGGGATCACGAGGCCGTAGTCGACGCCGATCACGCGGCCGAAGCCACGGCAGGTCTCGCAGGCGCCGTAGGCCGAGTTGAAGCTGAAGAGCGCCGGTTGCGGGTCGGCGTAGCGGATGTCGCTCTCAGGCGAATGCAGGCCGGTGGAGAAGCGCCAGAGCGTCGGCGGTGCAAGCACTTCGACAAGCTCAGTGCGAACGGAGTCTTCCGTTCGGGCTGAGCCTGTCGAAGCCTCGGTGTGAACGGCCTCCTCCGTTCGGGCTGAGCCTGTCGAAGCCTCGGTGTGAACGACCTCCTCCGTTCGGGCTGAGCCTGTCGAAGCCTCGGTGTGACCGGCCTCCTCCGTTCGGGCTGAGCCTGTCGAAGCCGCGTTCAGCACGTAGACGATCACGCGCCCCGCGCCGCGCTTTAGCGCCGTCTCGATCGCCTCGATCGCGCGAATCTTCTCGGTGCCCTGGATGCGAAACCGATCGGCCACCACGTCGAGCAGCTTGCGCGGCCCGGTGGGGGATGCGACCTCGCGCTCGGCCTGCACACGCGTGAAGCCGCTCGCGGCGAGCCATTGCGCGACCTCGTCGGCGCTCGTGCCGCCGGGCAGCTCGACGGGGAAGGTGATCACCAGCCGCGGGTCGCTGCCGGTGGTGCGTTCCATCAGATCCGCGTAAATCGTCTCGGGCGAATCGTGGCGCACCGGCTGCGCGCTCTGCTTGTCGAACAACTGCGCCGCGCGCGCGAACAACAACTTCAGGTGGTCGTTCAGCTCGGTCATCGTGCCGACCGTGCTGCGCGAGCTGCGCACCGGGTTGGTCTGGTCGATCGCGATCGCGGGCGGCACGCCGTCGACGCGGTCGACCGCCGGCCGGTCCATGCGGTCGAGAAACTGCCGCGCGTAGGCGCTGAAGGTCTCGACATAGCGCCGCTGGCCCTCGGCGTACAGCGTGTCGAACACCAGGCTCGACTTGCCCGAGCCGCTCGGCCCGGTCACGACCGTCATCTCGCCGGTGCGGATGTCGAGGTCGAGGTTCTTGAGGTTGTGCTGTCGCGCGCCGCGAATGCGGATCAGACCGGAGGCCATGGGGGAACTACTTTCTTGAGCGAGCCGGAGATTTTAGAGACCGTATGGCGTTCGAGCCTTTCTGAACCCAAAGACCCCACCCCGCCCGAGCGATCCGGGGCTACTATCCGCGATCCGCCCGAATCGCCCGTGCCGCATGAGTGACGATCCGTCTGTGCTGAAACTCCCTGTTCCGACCGTGCATGGCCTGTTGAGCGCGGCCGCGCTCAACGACCGCCGCCTGTTCGACAGCCTCAACGAGGGCGTCTGGGAGCGTGATCTCCGTACCGATGAGGTCTGGTACTCGCCGCGCTACAAGTCGCTGCTGGGCTTCACCGACGACGAGCTGCCCAACATGATCGAGGCGGTGCGCAGCCGCCTGCATCCCGAAGACCTGCCCACCGTGCGACGCGCGTTCGCGCACGCGGCGCAAACATTGGGCACCGGCGAGGCGCAGTCGCGCGTGAAGACCAAGGACGGAAGCTACCGCTGGTTTCGCGGCCGCTTCACGGTCTGGCCCGACGCGAACGGCAAGGCGGCGATCCTGGTCGGTGCGCTCTACGACGTGCACGATCAGATCGTCGCAACCGAGGCCTTGAAAGCGCAGCAGGCGATCCTGGAGCAGCGCGTCAGCGAGCGCACCCGCGGCCTCGAGGCCGCGCTGCAACTGGCCGAAGCGCAGCGCCTGGAGGCCGAGCGCGCGAACCAGGCCAAGGCGAGTTTTCTCGCGCACATGAGCCACGAGCTGCGCACACCGCTGAACGGCGTGCTGGGCATGACCCAGCTGGCGCAATCGCTCGCGCTCGGCGCCGAGCAGCGCCGCTACCTCGAACTCGCGCAGCAGGCCGGTCAGACGCTGCTCGGTTTTCTCGACGATGTGCTTGACTTCGCGCGCGCCGAAACCGGTCGCTTGCAACTGCGCCACGAGCCGGTCGACCTCGCCGCGCTCGCCAGCGAAACGCTGCGCAGCTTCATGCCCTCGGTGCGCCGCAGGGGCCTGCAGGCCGGCTTCGACTACGTCGGCGACATCACCCACGTGCGCGCCGATGCCGGTCGCCTGCGCCAGATCATCGCCAACCTGCTGGGCAACGCGATCAAGTTCACCGACCGGGGCCGCATCCTGCTGATCGTCTCGGTCAAGGCCGGCGCCGAAGGCGCGCCCTGCCGCGTGCGGCTGCGGGTGCGCGACACCGGCTGCGGCATCGATGAACACACTGCGGCGCGCGTGTTCGAGCCGTTCGAGCAAGGCGAGTCGGGCATCGCGCGGCAGCACGGCGGCACCGGTCTCGGCCTCTCGGTCGTGCGCATGCTGGCGCGGTTGATGGGCGGCGATGTGTCGGTGCGCAGCCGGCCCGGCCAGGGCTCGGAGTTTCGCGTCGACCTGCAACTGTCGGCCGAGCCCGATCAGCCGCTGCGTGCGCTCGCTGCGGCCGGCGCACGCGCCGGCCCGGCGTGGGTGCTCGCGCGCGACGCCGAATTCGGCGCGGGCCTGTGCCGGCGGTTCGCGCGCATCGATGGGTCGGCGCAGGGGTTGCACGGCATCGGCCCCGCGATCGCGCGTTTGAATGCGCAACCCGGGCAATTGCCGGGGTGTGTCGTGATCGCGGAAGACACGCTGACGGCGGACGCCGACCTCGAGCGCCTGCGCCGCGGCCTGGGCGCCGACGTGCCGGTGACCTTGCTGCTGCGCCCCGACTTCGACCTCAGCACCGTGCACGCTGCGACCGAACGCTACCGGATGAAGATCGTGATCGCCCCGTTGACCCCGGCCGACCTGCACGCGCTCTCGCGGCCGGACGTGCCCGCGGCGCGCGCCAGGCCACCGGCACCTCTGGCGCTGGGGCTGCATCCGAACCCGCAGCCCAGTGTGCTGGTCGTCGAGGACAACCTGCTGAACCAGATCATCGCCAGAGAAATGGTCGCCGCGCTCGGGCTGCGACCGGCGGTCGTGGGCAGCGGCGAAGAGGCGATGCTGAGCTGCCAGAGCACGCCCCCCGATCTGGTGCTGATGGACATCCAGATGCCCGGCATGGACGGCCTCGAGACCACGCGCCGCCTGCGCGCGCTGCAGGCGTCAGGCGCCCTGCCGCGCTTTCCGATCATCGCGCTCACAGCCCACGCGATGGGCTCCGATCGGCAGGCCAGCCTCGCCGCCGGCATGGACGCGCACCTGACCAAGCCAGTGCAGCTCGACGAATTGCGCCACGTGCTGAGCCGTTGGCTCGTCGCAGAGCGCGGCTGAACCGCACGCGGCAGGTCAGGCCGCTGCGAAGAACCGCTCGACCAAGGCCCACTGCTCGGGCGTGTTCAACGCCGGTGCGTGGCCGCAGCCCGCGATCTCGACCACCACCGCGCACGGCCCGCGCCGGCGCATCTGCTCGGCGGTCTCGGGCAGCAGCAGATCCGAGTGCTGGCCGCGCAGGCACAACACCGGAATGTCGAGGAGGTCCCAGTCGTCCCACTGCTGGTAGTCGTCGGCATGGTGGGTGAACTGCATCACCATCGCCGGGTCGTAGTGCGGCGTGACGCGGCCATCGGGCAGGCGGCGGGTCGAGGTTTCGGTGAGGCGCCGCCACTGCGCATCGGTCAAGGCACCGTAGGGCGCGTAGACGGTTCGAAAGTACTGCTCCAGCTCGCGCATGGTCGCGAACGCCGCCGGGTTGCCGGCGTAGCTGCGGATGCGCGTGATCGCG
>JANMWQ010000126.1:0-1509 GCA_031394085.1 Rhizobacter sp.
ACGAAAATTCGCGCGGGAGAGGCAGCCCACGCGCGCCACCCGTTTCCGGCCGTCCTCGGCATGGACCTGGCGGGTGTCGTCGAGTCAGTGGGCGCGGGCGTCGAGGCCTTCAAGGTCGGCGACGAGGTGTACGGCATGACCGGCGGCGTCGCGGGCCTGCAGGGCTCGCTGGCCGAGTACGCCGCGGTCGATGCCGACCTGCTGGCGCGCAAGCCCGCCGGCCTCTCGATGCGCGAGGCGGCCGCGTTGCCGCTGGTCGTCATCACCGCGTGGGAGGGTCTGGTCGACCGCGCGCAAACGCGAGCCGGACAGAAGGTGCTCGTGCATGGCGGTGCCGGCGGCGTCGGCCATGTTGCGGTCCAGATCGCGGTGGCGCTGGGCGCCAATGTGTACGCGACCGTGCAGCCGGCGCAGGCCGAGACCGTTCGCGGGTTCGGCGCCTCGCCGATCGACTACACGACGACACCAGTGGATCAGTACGTCGACATGTTCACTGCCGGTGAAGGTTTCGACGTGATCTACGACACCGTCGGCGGCGCGACGCTCGACGCGTCGTTCAGCGCGGTCAGAACCTATGGCGGACATGTGGTCAGCTGTCTCGGATGGGGCGTGCACAAACTCGCCCCGCTTTCTTTTCGCGCGGCGACGTATTCCGGCGTGTTCACGCTGCTGCCGATGCTGACCGGCAACGGCCGCGCCCACCACGGGCACATTCTTCGCGAGGCCGGCAAGCTCATCGACGCGGGCAAGCTGCGCCCGCTGCTGAATCCCCGCAGATTCGGTTTCGACGACGCCATGGCGGCACACGAAGAAGTCGCGCACGGGGGGGCCGGCGGCAAAGTCGTCATCGACATTGACTCGTGAGTGGCAAGCAACTTCTTTTGCGGGCCGGCGATCCGCTCGCCACCGAACAGCTGACGCCGAAGATGTCGAGCGCATCCTCGCCGAGCCGGACCAGCGCATTGCAGAACTCGAACGGCTGTTGGCCGAGGCAACCCGGCCATCGACAGGCTGATCGCTCGGCTTCAAATGAAATGTCTTTGGCTTCATCCGCATCGAAGACTTGCCCGTATGCAATCGACTTGAAACGTGCGCACGCGACAGTCGGTACAGCGACGCAGGCAACCACTTGTCGAACCAAGAGACAAGTCGCTGCCCCAGGCAGTCGGAGTCAAGTCATCAACCCATTGAAGGAATGCACCATGCAAGTCAATCAACTCTTCGCCATTTCTGTTCTTTCGCTCGCCGCATCGGTTGCCATGGCTGGCACCCCGGACAGCAATACGCCGCTGACCCGGGCGCAGGTCAACCAGTCGGTGCTTGCCGCCCGCGCCGCTGGCGAGTTGATCCCTGCCGGCGAAGGTGAGCAATCGTTCGAGCCGACCCAGAACAGGTCAACGCTGACCCGCAGCGAAGTGAAGCGCGATGTCATCGAAGCGCGTGCTGACGGCGAACTTCGCCCTGCGGGCGAAGGCGGCGACGAGCCCCGCCTCGCGAAGACGGTGGTGG
>JANMWQ010000198.1:0-2878 GCA_031394085.1 Rhizobacter sp.
CCTCGTGCTCTACCTTGTCGTCGTCGTCGCGATCGCGCAGATCGTGCAGGAGGCCGCGAGCCGGCGCCTGCGCCGCCGGCCGGTGGCGCGCGCCATCAGCCGATCGTTCTCGTGGCGCGCCTGGGGCCTCGGCGCCGGCGCGGCGGCGCTCGCCGGTGGCCTGCTGTATTGGTCGACCCCGTTCAAGAGCCCGTGGGGCGCGATCGTCATGGGCCTGATCGCCGGTGGCAGCGGCACGCTCGGCGAGTTCGTGATGCACGCGCTCAAGCGCGATGCGGGCGTGAAATCATGGGGCGGCAAGGCCTCGGTAACAGGCGCGGTCGGCTTGCTCGATCGCGTCGCGCCCCTCTGTTTCGCAGCGCCGGTGTTCTTCCATTCCGTGCGCTGGTATTTCGAGTTATGACGACCCCTCGCCCGACGAATACATCGGTCGATCCCCCAAGGGGATGCGGGCCGGCTTGGCTGGGCCACGAAGGGGCCACTGCGTGGCCCTTGCCCGGCGCTCGGCCCGCTTTAACTTGATGCGCATCCTCGGCATCGACCCCGGCTTGCGCACCACCGGCTTCGGCGTGATCGAATCGGTCGGCTCGAAACTGCACTACATCGCCAGCGGCACGATCAAGACCGAGTCGGTCGTGTCGGGCTCGCTGCCCGAGCGGCTCAAGGTGATTTTCGACGGCGTGCGCGAAATCGCGGCGCGTTACGAGCCGACCTGCGCGTCGGTCAAGATCGTGTTCGTCAACGTCAATCCGCAGTCGACGCTGCTGCTGGGCCAGGCGCGCGGCGCGGCGCTGACGGCACTCGTCACGGCCAACCTGACTGTGGCCGAATACACCGCGCTGCAGATGAAGAAAGCCATCGTCGGCCACGGCCAGGCGCGCAAGGAGCAAGTGCAGGAGATGGTGATGCGCCTGCTCGCGCTGCCGGGATTGCCGGGCAAGGACGCGGCCGATGCGCTGGGGCTGGCGATCTGCCATGCACATGCGGGTTCTTCGTTGGCTGCGCTGGCGCGGGGTGCGACGCTGGCGCCGCGGGCGCATGCGCAGTACCGAAAAGGGCGGACGTACTGACGTTTGAATCGGCGGCGGCGGCGGCGTCGCGGCAGTCGGCACCCGGCGGGGGCTCATGCCGTGGCGGGCTTCGGCTAGCGGCGCCAGCGTTTCGGGACACGCGTCGAGGTCGTGCCGCAGAACTCACAACGGTCGCAGCGCCAGTGAGCGAAGCGAACGCAGCGAGTTCTGCGGCGGGCCACGCGACCGAGCACCGCCGAGCAGTCGTCGCGCAGCGGCGACCGCCGAGGCGAAGCGACGCACCCAGCCCGGACGCGCCTCTGCCGCCCCGCCGACCGCGCGTCACCTCGGACGACTGACACGCTACCAATCCACGATCGGAGCCCAACGCGTCTCAGCGACAATCCACCCCCTATGTACGCCCTCTTCGAAGAAGCCGGAAAGTTCCTCGCCGGCCGCGTGATGACGGAAGCCGATACCTCGATGCAGATCGAGCTCGACTCCGGCAAGCGCGTGAAAATCAAATCAGCCAACGTGCTGCTCAAGTTCGAGAAGCCGCAGCCGGCCGAATTGATCGCCTCCGCGCAGGCCCTCGCGAAAGAGATCGACCTCGACCTCGCGTGGGAATTCGCACCCGAGAGCGAGTTCAGTTTCGGCGATCTGGCGCGCGAATATTTCGAGGCCAGCGCCGGCCTCGAGAAGCAAGCCGCCGCGCTGTTCCGGCTGTTCGAGGCGCCGCATTACTTTCGCCGCCTTGGCAAAGGCAACTTCAAGAAAGCGCCGGAAGAAATCGTCAAGGCCGCATTACTCGGCATCGAGCGCAAGAAGCAGCTTGTCGCGCAGATCGACACCTGGGCCGGCGAACTCGTGCAAGGCGTTTGCCCACCGGCCGTGCGCGAGCAGCTCTACAAGCTGCTGTTCAAGCCCGACAAGAACGCGCCCGAGTACAAGGCCGTGGTCGAAGCCGCGAAGCAGTCGCAAAAGGCGCCGCTCGACCTGCTGAAGGCCGCGGGCGCGATCGACTCGCCGTACCAGTTCCACTGGCGGCGTTTTCTGTTCGAGAGCTTCCCGAAGGGCACCGGATTCCCCGCGCTGCAGGTGCCTGCGATCAAGGAAACGCTGCCGGCAGCAAACGTGCAGGCCTTCTCGATCGACGATTCGCAGACGACCGAGATCGACGATGCGCTGTCGGTGCAGGGCCTGGGCAGCGGCACAGTCGTCTTCGGCGTGCACATCGCGGCGCCCGGACTCGCGTTCGCGCCCGACTCGCCTGTCGATGGGGTGGCGCGCGCGCGGCTGTCGACCGTCTACATGCCCGGCCACAAGTTGACCATGCTGCCCGACGAGGTGGTGCAGGCCTACACGCTGATCGCCGGCCGCGAGTGCCCGGCCGTGTCGCTCTACATCACGATGGACGAGGCCACGCTCGCGGTCACCGGCAGCGAGACCAAGCTCGAGCGCGTGCCGATCGCCGCGAACCTGCGCCACGACCAGCTCGACGCGGTGATCACCGAAGCGTCGCTGCTGGGCGATGCGCCAGCGCCCTATGAATTCGCACCCGAACTCGCGTTCGGATTTCGCCTTGCGCGGCACCTGAAAGCGCAGCGCGAGGTCGTGCGCGGCAAGCCGGAAAACTTCAACCGACCCGACTACAACTTTCGCCTCGAGCGCGCCGATGGCGCGGACGGCAGCGAGCCGCAAGGCACCGAGCGCGTGCTGATCGCCACGCGCCAGCGCGGCTCGCCGCTCGACCTGATCGTCGCCGAGGCGATGATCCTGGCCAACAGCACCTGGGGCGGCTGGATCGCCGAATGCGGCGTGCCGGGCATCTACCGCAGCCAGGCCAGCATGGCGCCGGGCGTGAAGGT
>JANMWQ010000229.1:0-12704 GCA_031394085.1 Rhizobacter sp.
GGCTTCGCGCGCACGAGCTTCAAGGTTGGATCGGCGCCAAGCAGGTGCTCGCGCAAGGCCCAGCGAAAGTAGCGTTTGAAAACCGTCAGGCGCCGGTTGCTGCTGGTCGCCTTGCTGCCCTCGTGGCGCGCCACCGCGTACGCGAGCAGCTGGGCCTCGCGGGTGGCGTCGAGCGCCAGGTCGTGGTTCGCAGCGAGCCAGTCGGCGTAGAGCGTGAGGTCGCGCCGGTAGGCAGCCAACGTGTTGACCGCGAGGCCGTCTTCGATCCAGACCGCATCGATGAAGCGATCGATCGAAGCCTGGCTGCGCGCCCGTGAAACATCCCCTCGGGGGATCGGCGAACGCACCCGTTCGACGAGGGGCACTACTTCACTCCAGCGTGAGCTTCTGCAGCGCGACGACCTTCTTGTAGACCTCGAACTCGGCCGCGATCTGGGCCGCGAATTCAGCCGGCGAGTTGGCGACGATCAGCGAGCCGGTCTCTTCGATGCGCTTCTTCACGGCCGGGTCTTCGAGCGTCTTCTTGACCGCCGTGTTGACCTTGTCGACGACCTCTTTCGGCAGCCCCTTCGGCCCGTAGATGCCGTAGTAAGCCATGCGGTTGACGGGCTCCAGACCGACTTCTTTGAAGGTCGGGATGTTCGGTAGCACTGCGAGGCGCTGCGGTGCGGCCACCACGATCGCGATCAGGCGACCGTCTTTGATGAAGGGCAGCGCCGAGGGCAGGTTGTCGAAAATCATCGGCACCTGGCCGGCGACGGTGTCGTTCAGCGCCGGGCCGGCACCGCGGTACGGGATGTGCGTGATGAAGGTGCCCGACAGGTTCTTGAACAGCTCCATCTGCAAGTGGCCGATGCCGCCGGTGCCCGAGCTCGCGAAGCTGTACTTGCCGGGGTTCTTCTTCAGCTCGGCGACGAAGCCTTTGTAGTCGCGCGCCGGAAAGCTCGGATGCACCGCGATCACGTTGGGCGTGGCCGCCACGTTGATGATGGGCGTGAAGTCGGTCAGCGGGTTGTACGCGAGCTTCGGGTTGATCGCCGGGTTTGCCGCGGTCGTCGAGACCGTGGCCATGCCGAGCGCGTAGCCGTCGGGCGTGGCCTTGGCGGTTTCGGTGGCGCCGACCGAGCCGCCGCCACCGGCCTTGTTCTCGACGATCAGTGTCTGGCCGAGCGGCCCGCTGATTTTTTCGGCCAGCACGCGCGCGACGATGTCGGTCGTGCCGCCGGGCGCGAACGGCACGACCAGCTTGACCGGCTTGTTCGGGTAGGCCTGCGCCCAGGCGCCGCCGCTCGCGGCGAGCAAGGTAGCGGTGCAGGCCGCGATCAGGAGTCTGCGGTGCATCGGGTGAATCTCCGGGGGGTGTGGCATGGATCGACGGGCCGAGTCTAGGGCCGGCGAGCCTGCGCACGACAGAGCGATCACCCTGCCTCGACGCTCGGCGCGCGCCGTGCGCTGGCACACTCTCCGCATGTCGAACTCCTTGCTGTTGTTGCCCGATTTCATGTTGATCGCGCTCGGCTTCGTGCTGTGCCGCATGACAGCGCTGAACGGCACCGTGTGGCAGGCGGTCGAGCGGCTCGTCTACTACCTGCTGTTCCCGGTGCTGCTGTTCAACTCGATCCTGAAGAGCCCGCTGCAGCCGGCACAGACCGTGGGCCTGGCGATCGCCTGCCTCGGCACGATGGCGATCGGCATCGTGATCGCGCTGGCGATCGGCCAGTGGCCGGGCGTCGACGCACGGCGGCACGCCTCGGGCGCGCAAACCGCTTACCGCTTCAACTCCTTCATCGGCCTGGCGCTGGCCGAACGCCTCGGTGGCCCGGCCGGGCTGGCGTGGATGGCGCTGTGCATCGCGCTGTGCGTGCCGCTCGCCAATGTGGCGGCGGTCTGGCCGCTGGCGCGCCATGGCGGGCACGCTTACGGGCGCGAGTTGCTGCGCAATCCGCTGATCCTCAGCACGGTCGCGGGCTTGGTCGCGAACGTGGCCGGACTGACGTTTCCCGGGGCGGTCTCGACCACCTTGCAACGCATCGGCCTGGCCGCCTTGCCGCTCGGGCTGATGGCCGCGGGTGCCGGCCTGCGCGTGGGCGGCCTCAAAGCCGCGCCGGGCCTGGCGGCCGCGTTCATGGCGATCCGCCACGCGCTGCTGCCAGCCGTGGCGATCGGGCTCACCGCCGCGCTCGCGCTGCCCGCCGATCAGCGCCTGATCATTGTTCTGTTCGCCGCGCTGCCGACCGCGTCGAGCGCCTACGTGCTGGCGGCGCGCATGGGTGGCGACGGCGGCTACGCGGCCGGGCTGGTGACGTTGTCGACGCTGCTCGGGATGATCATCGTGCCGCTGTGGCTCGGCGTTGTGGCCTGAGCGCGGGCCGAGCGCCGGGCCGCCCCAAGCCGGCCCGCATCCCCGCGGGGGATCGACGGACGTACCCGTTCGTCGAGGGGCTTCATTCCTAAAACTGGGCCTTGAACTGCACGCCGAAAGTGCGCGGGTCGTTGATGAAGCCGGTCAGGTTGTTGAAGTCGATGCCGCCGGTCGCGACGACCTTGTTCGTGATGTTGCGGCCGAACACCGCCACCTCGTACTTGCCTTCGTCCCAGAGGTAGCCGACGCGCAGGCCGCCCTCGGCGTAGGCCTTGCCGGTGAACTCGACCGACTCGTACAGAAAGAAGTTGACCTTGCTGCGGTAGGTCCAGTCGGTGTAGATGAAGAACTCGCCGTTGGCCATCGGCACGCCGTAGCGCGCGGTCACGTTGGCGATGTACTTCGGCGCGTTCGGCAACGGGTTGCCGTCGATGAAAAACTTGCCCGCGCCGTCCGACGGGTTGGTCACGGTGCAGCCACCACCGCAGCCGGAGACGACCAGGTTCGGGTCCTTGATCTTGGTGCGGTTGTAGCTGCCGCTCGCGGTGACGAGCAGCGCGGGCGTCACGTAAGCGTCGAGGCTGAGCTCGACGCCCTGGCCCTGCGCCTTCTTCGCGACCTTCAGCGTGTTGCTGTTGCCGCCGCCGCCGACTTCGGTGAGTTGCAGATCCTTCACGTCATAGCGGAAGACGCTGAGCGAGACCCGCGCGCGCTTGTCGAGCAGATCTGACTTGAAGCCGGCCTCGTACGAGACCGTGTCTTCCTGGCCGGCGATCGACTGCGAGCCGAAGAACCCCGCTGGCTGCACGCTGGAGCCACGGTAGCCCGTTGCAATGCGGGCGTAGACGGTCGCGTCCGGGCTCAGCTTGTAGGTCATCGCAAGGTCGCCGCTGGGCTTGGAGTCGCTCAGGTCGGCGCTCGTGCCGTTGGCCAGATTCGCCGGCGGCAGCGCCGCGGCGTTGCTGGAAAGTTCCTTTTTGTCTTTTGTGTAGCGCAAGCCCGCGCGCAGGCCGAGCGCCGGGGTGATGTCGTATTTGATCGAACCGAATGCCGCCCAAGACGTGCTCTTTTGCGTGTCGGTCGACACCCGGGTCTCGGTGCCGCCCGCCAGGGAGTTGTAGTCGTGCGTGTCGGAGATGAACTTCTCGTTGAAGTAGTAGACGCCGGCCTGCCAGTTCAATGGCGTGGCGTAGCGCGACTCGATGCGAAATTCTTGCGTCAACTGGCGATGGCCGCGCAGCGCACCGGCCGTTTCGCTCGGGAAAGGGATCAGCCCCGGGCCGGACGGCGGCGCGAACGCCGCGCCGAAGCCGCCGTCGATGTCACCGCGGCTGAAAGTGTGCACGGTCTCGTAGCCGGTGATCGAGTTCAGCGCGTAGTCGCCGAACACCCAGCGCAGGCGCGCGCTGCCGCCGTAGCTCTGGATGCGCTGCTCGTTGCGGCCGTCGGTCGAGAACTGGCTCGGCTCGAAGCCGTCGACCAGGTCGTTCGTGCCCGGCTTGATGATGTTGGCGCGGAAAACACGCGCCGCGCCGTCGAGGTCGCGCGCATGGGCGTTGAACAGCGCACTGAAGTCGCTCGCCGGCTTGTAGAGCAATTGCACGCGCGCGGCGCGGTCGTCGTAGCCCTCGGTCTTTTGCGTCGAGCCGGGTGCGTAGGTGTTGTCGATCCAGTCGTCGCGGTGCTGGTAGAGCATGGCGACCCGCGCCGCCCACTGCGGGCCGAGCGCGAAGCTTTTGGCGGCCTCGACGTTGGTCGTCTTGTAGGTGCCGAACGAGACGCTGCCGAAGCCGTCGCTCGCGCCGATCTCGGGCGCGACCGAATCGAACTTGACGACGCCGCCCGGCGTGTTGCGCCCGAACAAGCTGCCCTGCGGCCCGGCCAGCACCTCGACACGCGCCAAGTCGAAGATCGGAAAGCCCTTGAGCAGCGCGTTCTCGAGCACCACGTCGTCGTAGACGAGCGAAACTGGCTGCGAGGCGTTTGCGCGGAAGTCGGGGTTGCCGTAGCCGCGAATGTAGAAGCGCGGGAAAGCGCGGCCGAATGATGATTCGATGTTCAGGCTGGGCACCCGCCCCGAGAGCAAACGCACGTCTTGCCCGCTCGATGTCAGCACGTCGAGCTTCTCGCCGGAGACAGTCGACACCGAGCTCGGCACGTCCTTGATGTTCTCGGCCCGGCGCTCGGCCGTGACGGTCACGGTCTGCAGCGTGCCGGCGCTCGCGGCGGCGGCCGGCGGCGCGACTTGCTGCGCGATTGCGGCAGGCAATCCGAGCACCAACGACGGGGCGACGATCAGCCCGAGCCGAAATCGACGGGCAAACGTTTGCTGGCAACGGGCACTTTGACGCATGAAAGCTCCGACAAGTTAAGTTTGGTGTCGAAGATTAGCAATCGATGTGCTGCCGGTAAAGCAATGTGTGGCCGCCGTTGCAGACAGCCATCACACGCTCAAACGAAGCCGCGCAACGGCGGGCCGATACCTTCGCGCCGCTGGATCCAGTTGCTCGCCGGGTAGTCGGCCTGCCCGCTCACCGCGTGCAGCGTGTAGGCGTGGCGCGACTCGGCCGAGCAGTTCGTTTCGGAGAGGTGCGGAAAACTGCCGTTGAAGACGATCAGCGTGCCCCGGGGAACCTCGAGCCATTCAAGGCGGCTCATGTCCCAGGCGGGCGCCGGGTCACAGGCCTCGAGCCGAAAGCTGCCGTCGCGCTGGCGGCGAAACACCTCTTTCAACCCTTTGCGATGTTCGCCCGGCAGGCCGCCCAGACAGCCGTTGCCGCGGTGCGCATCTTCGATCGCGAACCAGAAACCGACCACCGATTCGGGCTCGGTGTAGAGGTAGGTCGAATCTTGGTGGCACATCACTTCGCCGCCGATGCCGGGTTGCTTGAAGATGTACATCGACTGCAGCAACTTCGGGTCGACCAGGCCGACGCCCTCGGCCACCGCCTGCAGCCGCGGGCCGCGCGAGAACGCGTCGAACACCGGATCGAGGTCGTGCATCGCGTGGCCGAGCTTGTTGACGGCGCGGGCCAACGGCACGCACCGCCGGCCCTCGGCATCGAACGCGCCCTCTTCGAAGAACGCACCGATGCGGTTCGCCGAAGCCTCGAAATACGCGTCTTTCGCGTGGCGCTGGTCGCGCGTTGAAAACACCGTGCCGGGCGCCCTCGGCGCGTGCTCGGCGACGAGCTGCAACGCACGTTCGCGCAGCGCTTCACAGGCCGCGGCGCTGGCGAAGTCGTCGATCACGAGCACGCCGTCGCGCGCGAAGGCGGCGCGCGCGGCGGCGGGCAAACCGTGGACATCGTCGAGCCGGCAGCGTTCGATCACGGGGCGGGTTCCTTCTGTTTTCGTGGCGGTAGGGGCGCAGGGGCCAGCGCCCAGTCGACGTGCTCACGCACCAGTGCGCTGCAAGCTTCGCGCCTGTCGTTCAACGCGCTGCGCAGCGGCGCATCGTCGCACGCGTGCAGCGCGTTACCGATCGCCACCGCACAGTTCCGCTGCCAGCGCTCGAAGCCGATGCGGCGGATCGCGCTGCCTTCGGTGTGGTGCAAAAAATCTGGCTCACCCCAGGCCCACAACTGCATCAGCGTGGCGTTGCCGACCGCCTCGCGCACGTCGAAATCGGGCAGCGTGGTGCGCACCGCGAACTTGTTCCACGGGCAGGCGAGCTGGCAGTCGTCGCAACCGTAGATGCGGTTGCCGATCAAGGGGCGCAGCTCGACCGGGATCGGGGCGGCCGATTCGATCGTCAGGTACGAGATGCAGCGCCGCGCGTCGAGCCGGTAGGGCGCGACGATCGCCTGCGTCGGGCACACATCGATGCACGCGGTGCAGCTGCCGCAGTGCGCCTCGACCGCATCCGTCAACGGCAGCGCGAAGTCGACATAGATCTCACCGAGGAAGAACATCGAGCCGGCCTCGCGGTTCAGCACCAGCGTGTGCTTGCCGCGCCAACCGATGCCGCTCTTGGCCGCGAGCTCGACCTCGAGCACCGGCGCCGAATCGGTGAACACGCGGTGGCCGATCGGGCCGACCACATCGGCCAGCCGATCGGCGAGCTTTTGCAGCCGCGCACGCATCACCTTGTGGTAGTCACGACCGCGCGCATAGATCGACAGCGCCGCTTGGCGGGGGTCGGCCAGGCGTTGCCATTCGATTGCCTGCCAGCCCGCGTGTGTGCCGTCCGGGCTGTGCCGCGGCAGGTAGTCCATGCGGGCGGTGATCACGCGCACCGTGCCCGGCACCAGCGCGGCCGGGCGCGCGCGCTTGAGCCCGTGCGCGGCCATGTAGTCCATCGAACCGTGAAAGCCGTTGTCCAGCCACTGCAACAGCCCCGGCTCGGCGTCGGACAAGTCCACATCGGCCACGCCGATCTGTGAAAATCCGAGCGACGCGGCCTGCACTCGCAGCTGCGCCAGCAGCGTGTGCTGCTGTTGCGAATCCAGATCCGAACCCAACTGCCGAGTGCCTGTCATTTGCCGATTCTAGAAACCCGCACGCAACACTGGCCCGACGAGGCCGCGTGTGCCGCTTCGGCCGGCGCACTCGCGCAGGCGATGTGCCGCCGCGCCGCACTCACTGACCCCCGCACCGATGCCTTCATCGAACTGCACGGCCCGCTCGGCGCCGGCAAGACGACATTCGTGCGGCACTTGCTGCATGCGCTCGGCGTCGAAGGCCGCGTCAAGAGCCCGACCTACGCGGTGATGGAGCCGTATGAACTGATGCGCGACGGCGTGCCGCTCAGCATCTGGCACTTCGATTTCTACCGCTTCAACGACCCGCAGGAATGGGAAGACGCGGGCTTTCGCGATGTGTTCGCGAGCCGCGGGCTGAAGCTCGCGGAATGGCCTGAGAAGGCGGAGGGCTTGCTGCCCGAGGCCGATCTGCGCCTTCACCTCGAACCGCTGGACGGCGATGGGCGCAGCGCGCGATTCGAGGCGCACACGCATCTCGGCGTGGAGCTGCTGGCATGACCAAGCCGATGCAACGCCGCGCCGCGCTGAAGTCGATGGGCTCGGTCGTGCTGCTGCTTGGCGGTGCCGAGATCGCGTTCGGCGCGAGCATCGTCGCGGTGCGCGTCTGGCCTGCGGCCGACTACACGCGCGTGACGATCGAGTCCGATGCGCCGCTGGCGCAGAAGCATTTCGTCGCCGAGAACCCGAGCCGCCTCGTGATCGACATCGACGGCCTGGAGCTCAGCCCCGCGCTGCGCGACCTCGTCGGCAAGGTGCGCGCCGACGACCCGTTCATCGCCGGCGTGCGTGCCGGCCAGAACCAGCCGCGCATCGTGCGCCTGGTGATCGACCTGAAACAGCCGACTGCCCCGCAGCTGTTCACACTCGCGCCGGTGGCGGCGTACCAGCACCGGCTCGTGTTCGACCTCTACCCGACGCAGGCGATCGACCCGCTGCTGGCGTTGATCCACGACAAGGAAACCGCTGAACAGCAAGCCGCCAAGACCGTGCAAGACGCGCTCGGCGAGTTCATCGGCAAGGTCGACCGGCCGGGCGCGGCGCCGCCGCAGCCACCGCTCGCGCAAGTCCCCTCGCCGTTGCCACTGCCATCGGTCGCCGTCGCACCGATGCCGTCGCCGCCGCAGCAAACGCCCGCGCCGCTGGCGCCAGCGGTTCAGGGCCGGATCGACCGCCTGATCGTCGTCGCGATCGACCCCGGCCATGGCGGCGAAGACCCGGGCGCGAGCGGCCCGAGCGGGCTGCACGAGAAAGACGTGGTGCTGCGCATCGCGCTGCAACTGCGCGACCGCATCAACACCTTGCCCAACATGCGCGCGATGCTCACGCGCGACTCCGATTTCTTCGTGCCGCTGCATGAGCGCGTGCGCAAGGCGCAGCGCGTGCAGGCCGATCTGTTCGTGTCGATCCACGCCGACGCGTTCATCACGCCACAGGCGCGTGGCGCCTCGGTGTTCGCACTCAGCCAGGGCGGCGCCACGAGCGCCGCCGCGCGCTGGATGGCGAACCGCGAGAACGCGGCCGATGCGGTCGGCGGCGTCAACATCAAGTCCAAAGACGCGGCCGTGCTGCGCGCGATGCTCGACATGAGCACCACCGCGCAAATCCGCGACAGCCTGAAGCTCGGCAGCGAGGTGCTGGGCCAGATCGGCAAGGTCGGCAAGCTGCACAAAGCCAGCGTCGAGCAGGCCGGCTTCGCGGTGCTGAAGGCGCCCGACATTCCTTCGATCCTGGTCGAGTCGGCGTTCATCTCGAACCCCGAAGAAGAAGCCCGGTTGCGCGACCCCGAGTACCAGGCGCAGTTGGTGCGGGCGCTGGCGGTCGGCATCCAGCGCTACTTCGCGAAGAACCCGCCGCTGGCGCGGTCGCGGCAGTTGTAGCGCGCCGGGTCGAGGCAGTGTCGGCACCGAACCTCAACGATTCGGGATCGCCTTCTGAATGACGTACTGCCAGGCCTCGGGGTTTTGCAAAAGAAAGTCGAAGTACTTCCTGGGCGATGTGAGCATCTGCGCGAACTGCGTCTCGGTCAATGTGCCGTTGTCGACGAAGGTTCGATCCCGTCTGAGACTGGCGAAGTCTTGCAACGCCGCGACAAGAAACTTGGCTTCGCCGAGCGGGCCTTTCATGTCGTCGGGCAATCCGGGCGTGCGACTCACCAGTTCACGAATCGTCGCAAGCCGGCGCTCGGTGACGCTTCGTCCCGGTGGCGGATTGGGCTGCCGCTCGCCAGCGGCAGTCTCTTCGACCTCGCGAAACCAGCCCATCATTTGATAGTCGTTCAACAACTTGGCCGCCGCCGGCATTTCACCTCGCTTGTCGATGGCCTGTGGCCAGTCGGATTCCAGTCGCGCGGCGCGTTTTTTCAGCGAAGCGCGTTCTTCCCACGCGCTGACGCGCGTTGATTGCATGCTGTCGCCCCAATTTTCGACCAAAAGCGCTGTGTCGAGTTTGCGCACGAATGCGGTGTACTCGCCGTCGATTTGCGACAACCGGTCTCGCAATGGCAGCGCTTGTTCCGCGGCGCGTTCTCGAAGTACCACGCGGGGGTCGGGGTAGATGTTCGGGCGATCCGCCATGACAGCGTCGGTCGATCCGTAAGAGATCACGAGGCCACCGTGGTTGCCACCTTTGATATCGAGCGCATCCAGGATCGCCGGGATGCTGCCTGAAGGTTGTGCCAACGCCGAGCCGTTGCGGTGGTCGATGATGGTGGTGCCGGTTCGTTCGCCGCCGTGCCGGTAGATGTCGAGGCGCCGGCTGCCGTCGACCGTTCGGATCTGCATCGGCAGCTCGCCGAAGTTCCTCATTGCGTCTTTCAGTTGGGTGCGCAGGTTAGGAGCACCCTGGTATCGCAACTCGTAAAACTTGTTCGGCTCTATCCTGTCTCCCGCGCCGGGCAGCGCGGGCAGCAGTGGCTCGGGCTGCGCCGCGCGCGCGGCGCGCTCGATCCGCTCGACTGTGAGCGCTCCGCCGCGCAGGGCTTCGGCGCGAACGACATCGCTCAACGCTGGCCCCCCGATCAGTTGCATTTCCATCGACTTGCGCACGTCCGGTTTGAGTTTGGCGATGAACGCCTGCGCGGGGTCTTTCGCCGATGTCGCCGCGTTCGTATCGCCTCGCGCCTGATAGTGGGCCAAGTACCGGCGCGCAACGTCGAGTCGCAGGCTCGCGAATTGCTCGGCCGGCATCGACGACCGAAGCTGCGCCAGCGTGACCTCGCCCACCTTCGTGTCGGCGATTCGCCCTTCCACGAAAGTCGGCGAGAGCACCTTGATCGATGCCAGCGTGGCGTCGTAGTCGCGGTTCGTCTGCACCAGCGCGCGCTGCTGCGTCGCTTGCGCACGCAATGGTTCCATCGCACGGTTCAGCGCGTCTTGCGCCCGGCGTGCCTTGTCGAAGGCACCGGCATCCCTGGTGATGCGCGTGGTCCAGTAGGCGCTGGCCACCTGCAACGCTGCCGTGGCGGGCGGAATCGACGCCAGCGACTGGCCTGTTTCCCGGGCCAGGGCCTGGCGCGCGTCGTGCAGCTTCGACACGGCCTCGGCTGTGAACTGCCGGTCGCGGACGAGATCGGTTCCCGCGAGCGGCTGCAAGGCTGGGGCCCATTCGGTGTTCGCTTCGGCCGAAGGTGACGCTGCGGCGGTGTCGTCGGGGCGGCGATTTGGCTGGCTTGCGCCCGCGGCCAGATCGACGGCGGAATGCGCCCGCGATCGCTCATCGGCGAGCCGACGAATATCCGAAACCGAGAGCACCGCAGCTGTGGTCGGTGATTCCGATTGCCGAGCCAGCACCGCGAGCTGCGCTGCTTGCAGCAGACGCTTGTCGTCCGGCATTCCGCGTCGCCGGGCTTGGCTCAACACGCCGGCAGACCAACGATTGGCGTCGGGCACGCCCAAACGGTGAGCCAGTTGCAGGATCTGGCTCGCGACAGTGCGGTTTTGTTGGCTGGAGCGCCAACGGTCAATGAGTGCATCGGTCATGGTGGCTCCGAGGTGGCGTGTGCCGATCGCGGCCGCACGAATGACTGAAATGACCGAATGCGCGGATCGAACTACTTTTGTTTTTAGCAGCATCGTCCGTGCAGCTTTGCGCGAGCTTTTCAACACTTTCCTCGCAATGCCGCCTGTCGTTGCAGGCCGGCAGCGCGCGAGCCGGCAACGCCGCCTGGGCGCTCAGAATCCGCGGTATTGCCAGTCGCGGCTCGGCAGCTCGGCCATCCAGCGCTTGAAGCGCACGAATACGAGCGGGTGCATGGTGTGCAAGCTGTCGAGCCGCTTGAGCTGGGTGCCGAAGCGCACGCGTTTGCGAACGTCCCAGAGCAAGTCGATGTCGTGCGTCGCGACGGCCGAGCGGATGACGCGCATGCCGGCCTCGGCTTCGCAGGCATAGACGGCGTGCGTGCCGACCACGCGAATTGCTCCATCAGCCGGGTCTTGGTGAACTGGTCGATGATCGCGTTGTGAGGCAGTGGTTCCATCTTCGGTACAAACTGCAGATATCCGGAACACACCGAACTTTGTTTTTTGACAACGGCTCACGGTATTTTTGTAGCACGCTGGAACTGCGGAACTTACGTCAACTTTTTTATCGAAAGCCACCATGCTCCACCCCCAGACCCGCGCCCTGCTCGACTTCATCGAGGCCCGCCAGATCCCGCCGACCCACACGCTGAGCGTGGCCGATGCGCGCGCGTTCTACCGCGACCGACGCAGCGTCACGCAGCCCGAGCCGCCCGAAGTCGCACAGGTGAACGACCTGCAGGCCAGCGGCCCGCACGGCTCGATCCCGGTGCGGCTGTATCGGCCGCTCGGATCGGTCGCGACCGAGGCGCTGCCGGTGCTCGTCTACTTCCACGGCGGCGGCTGGGTCATCGGTGACCTCGACACCCACGACTCGCTGTGCCGCGCGCTCGCCAACGGCGCCGGCTGCGCGGTCGTCGCGGTCGATTACCGGATGGGGCCGGAGCATCGCTTTCCGGCGGCCGTCGACGACTGCATTGCCGCGACGCACTGGGTGCGCGCGAACGCGCAAGCGTTGCACCTCGACGCCGCGCGCCTCGCGGTCGGTGGCGACAGCGCCGGTGGCAACCTCGCCGCCGTGGTCTCGATCGCCGCGCGCGACAGCGCTGATTTGCCGATCGCGTTCCAGCTGCTGATCTACCCCGCGACCGACCAGCACCGCAGCGCGCCTTCGCATGCCGAGAACGGCCAGGGCTATTTGCTGACGAGCGAGACGATGGCTTACTTCACCGGCCACTACATCGCCGACCCGGCGCAATACGCCGACTGGCGCGCCTCGCCGCTGTTGCACGAGAACCTCGCGAACCTGCCGCCAGCGCTCGTGGTCACCGCCGGTTTCGACCCGCTGCGCGACGAAGGCAAGGCTTACGCCGAGCGCCTCACCGCGGCCGGCAACGCCGCGAGCTATGTGTGTTTCGATCGGCAGATTCACGGCTTCATCACGATGGGCAAGCTGATCGACGAAGCCAACACCGCCGTCGCGCTGTGCGCCGCCGAACTGAAACGCGCGCTGTCGACCCGACGCTGATGAAGCGGCTGGCAGCGCTCGGGCTCAGGGTCGCACTAAGGCTCGTATTCACGAGCGCACTCGCCGCACCGCCCGGCCCGGTGCACGCACAAGCCGTCGCACAGACCATCGCGCCGGCCGACGCGCCCTGCCCGAGCGGACTGCCCGCCGCGACCCGCTGCCTCACCGGCCGCGACGACTTCGGCGCGTTCTACTGGATCGCCGTGCCGCGCGACTGGAACGGCGTGCTCGTGCTGCACGCCCACGGCGGCCCCGAGCTCGGGCCGCCGCGCGCCGAGCGCACCGCGCAAGACCTGGTGCGCTGGGCCGTGATG
>JANMWQ010000231.1:0-1591 GCA_031394085.1 Rhizobacter sp.
GTCGATCCACGACAACCTGATGATGGGCGCCTACACGCGGCACGATCGTGACGGCGTGGCGCGCGACATCGAGGTCGTGTACGGCTACTTTCCGATCCTGCGCGAGCGCGCGGCGCAAGACGCCGGGCTGCTCTCGGGCGGCCAGCAGCAGATGCTCGCGATCTCGCGCGCGCTGATGGCCGCGCCCGACCTGATGCTGCTCGACGAACCCAGCCTCGGCCTCTCACCAAGGCTCACGCGCGAGATCTTCGAGATCGTGATCCGCATCAACCGCGAACGCGGTACGACCATTTTGCTGGTCGAGCAAAACGCCAACATGGCGCACAACGTGGCCGACTTCGGCTACGTGCTGGAAAACGGCCGCATCGTGATGGAAGACAGCTGCGACAAGCTGCGCGAGAAGGACGACATCAAGGAGTTCTACCTCGGCATGAAAGACGCCGGCGTGCGCGGTGAGCGGCGCTGGAAGAAGAAGAAGACCTGGCGCTGAAGCCCTTCGGCGAAATACCAATGAGCAACCTCTGGGATCTCGGTCATTTGAAGCCGCGCGAAGACATCGTGGTGGAGGGCGAGACGATGGCGGCCCTGTTCCGCAACGCCGCGGCGCAGCGCGCGACCCAAGTCTTCATGCGCCAGAAAAAGCTCGGCATCTGGCGCGAGTGGACCTGGGCTGAAACCGCGCGCGCCGTGCGCGAGATCGGCAACGGGCTGCTCGCACTCGGCTTCGATGCCGGCGACTGCGCCTCGATCGCATCGAACACGGTCGTCGAATGGGTGCTCGCCGATCTGGCGGTGCTGAGTTGCGGCGGCGTCTCGAACGGCATCTACCCGACCGATGCCGCCTCGCAGGTGCACTACCTGTGCGAAGACTCGCGCACCCGTGTGCTGTTCGTCGAAGACGAAGAGCAACTCGACAAGGCGCTCGAAGTGCGGGCGAGGCTGCCGCTGCTGCGCAAGATCGTCGTGTTCGACCCCAAGGGCCTGCGCGACTTCACCGACCCCGGCGTGATCGATCTCGCTGCGTTGCGCGCGCTCGGCCGCAGCCACGTAAAAACCGACCCGGGCGAGCTCGACGCGCGCGTGGCCGCTTGCCGGCCCGAAGACCTCGCGATCCTGGTCTACACCTCGGGCACCACGGGCAAGCCCAAAGGCGCGATGCACTCGCACCGCGGCCTCATTCACACCGTGCGGGGCTACAACCGCATCGTCGCGCAAGACGAGTCCGACGAGCGCATGTGCTTCTTGCCGCTGTGCCACATCGCCGAGCGCATGGGCGGCGAATACTTCGCGCTCTACACCGGCTCGAAACTCAACTTCGTCGAGAACCCCGAGACCGTGCCCGAGAACGTGCGCGAGATTGCGCCGACGGTGTTCACCGCCGTGCCGCGCATCTGGGAGAAGTTCTACTCGGGCGTGATGATCGCGCTGCGCGAGTCGGGCAAGGCGCAGCAACTCGCGTATGGGTGGAGCATCGGCGTCGGCACGCGCATCGCCGACCGCGTGCTCGCGGGCGAGCCGGTCGGCGCGCTGCTGAAGCTGCAGTTCGCGATCGCCCGCGTGCTCGCGCTGAACAACGTGCGCAAGCTGATCG
>JANMWQ010000286.1:0-8398 GCA_031394085.1 Rhizobacter sp.
GAACAGGTGCTGGAAGTGCGTCAACCGGTGGTTCATGCCGATGACCGCGGGCGCACCGATGCGCGCCAGCTCGGCACGCTCGAACTCGACCACGTCGGGCGCTTGCGTGCTGGTCAGCGCATGCGCGGCCATGTCGACGAGTGCCGAGGCGGTGTAGCGCACCGTCTCATAGCCTTGGTTGAACAGGCGCGCGTCGTGCAACTTCGCGATCAGCGAATCGGGGATCGGCACATCGGTCAAGTGGTGGCGCGCATGGCGCTTGAGCACCTCCGGCTCGGCCAGCCAGTGCTCGAAAATCTGCGACGGCAGCTCGACGAAATCGCGCAGCACGCTGGTGCCCGAGACGCGCTCGTAGGTCACGTTCGAGAGCAGCCCGTGCAAGCCGTGGCCGAACTCGTGGAAGAGCGTGCTCGCGTCGTCGAAGCTCAGCAATGTCGGCGCACCGGCTGCGCCTTTGGCGAAGTTGTTGTTGTTGATGATGATCGGCAGCGCATCTTCCGCGCCGCTGCGCGATTGCTGGCGGAACGAACTCATCCACGCGCCGCTGCGCTTGGTGGCACGCGCGAAGTTGTCGTGCAGGAACACGCCGATCGGCGCGCCGTCGGCACCACGCACTTCGTAGACCTTCACGTCGGGGTGGTACGCGCGAATCTCGGGCCGGGCGACGAAGCTGATGCCAAACAGCCGCTGCGCACAATCGAACAACGCCTCGACCATGCGGTTCAGCGGGAAGTAGGGCTTGACGGTCGCTTCGTCGAGGTCGTAGCGCACCTGGCGCACCTTCTCGGCGTAGAAGCGCCAGTCCCAGGGTTCGAGCTGCGTGGGTTCACCGCGCGAGAGCGCGAGCGCCTGCAGCGCTTCGAGCTCTTCAGCGGCGCGCGCCTTGGCGGGCTCCCAGACCTGCTCGAGCAAGGCCGTCACCGCGGTTTGCCGGCCAGCCATGGTGTCGGTCAGCGCGTAATCGGCGTAGCTCGCGAAGCCGTGCAGCCGCGCCTGCTCGTTGCGCAGCGTCAGGATCTCGCGCGCCACCGTGCGGTTGTCGTGCTCGCCCGGATGCTCGCCGCGGCTGGTCCACGCGCGCCACGCTTGCTCGCGCAGGTCGCGGCGCTCCGAGAAGGTCAGGAACGGCACGATGTGCGAGCGCGAGAGCGTGACCAGCAAGCCGTCTTCGATGCCACGGTCGAGCGCGGCCTGCCGGGTGGCGGCGCGCACGAACTCGGGCAAGCCGGCGGCGTCGGCATCGCCACGCAGCACGAGGCGAAAGCTCGATTCGTCGGCCAGCACGTTTTGCCCGAAGCGCGTGGTGAGGGCCGCCAGGCGCTCCATGATTTGCGCGTAGCGCTTCTGCTCGGCGCCACCGAGCTTCGCGCCGGCACGCACGAAGTCGAGGTGAAAGCGTTCGAGCACGCGTTTTTGCTCAGGCGTGAGCGCGAGCGTTTCGCGCTGCTTGTAGAGCGCGTCGATGCGCGCGAACAGCGCCGGGTTCATCGACACCGCACTCTCATGCGCGGCGAGCCGCGGCGCCATCCGCATCTCGACCGCCTGCAGCGCGGCCGAGGTTTCGCTAGACGTGAGGTTGAAGAACAGCCCCTCGATGCGGCTCAGCTGGCGCGCGCTGCGGTCCATCGCGGCGATCGTGTTCTCGAAGTTCGGTGCCTGCGGATCGGCGCTGATCGCCTCGATCTCGTCCAGGTGCTGGATCAGCGCCAGATCGAAGGCCGGCTCGAAGTGTTCCGCCCGCACGGCCTCGAACGGCGGCAAGCCGAAGGGCGTGTTCCAGGGCTGAAGAAGGGGGTTGCTCGTGGCAAGTGACATGGCGCTTCTCGGGGTGGGAGAAGCGCTGACTTTAATGGAGGCGGCGTCACTTGCCCTTCTTGATCGCGAGCTCGTCTTCTTCGAAGTAGCGGCGGTTGCTGCAGCCTTGCTTGAAGCTGTCGTGCGCCTGCTGGCTCGCCTCGACGCGTGTGTTGAACGCGGTCACACGCGCCTGGTACACGTCGATCTGCCGGTCGCGCGCCTGCACCGCGTCGTTGTAGCCGGCGACGGCCTCGGCGCTGGTGCGGTCGACGGTGTCGAGCATGGCCTTGAGCTCGTCGCCGATGCGCGCGAGCTCGGTCTTCTGCGACGTGATCGCGTTCTGCTCGGAGCGCAGCTCGGCATCGTCGGCCGCGACCTTTTCCTGTCGGCCGAAGCACGCACGCAACTGGTCGCGCGTGAGGTAGGCGCCGCCGGGCTTGCCGGTGCCGAAAGTGGCTTCTTTCTTGGCGGGCTTGTCGGCGGCGAACGCGATGGACGCGATGAGAAGCGGCAGGACCATCAACGTGCGTGCGAGTGCTCTGGTGGTGACCGACATGGCATTGGAGGGGTTCGACACAAGGGAAAACGTCATGCCACCGCCTCGCGCATGGTCACGAACTCTTCGGCCGCGGTCGGGTGGATGCCGATGGTCGCATCGAACACCGCCTTGGTCGCGCCGGCCTTGAGCGCGACCGCGAAGCCTTGAATCGTCTCACCCGCATCGGCGCCCACCATGTGCAGGCCGACGACGCGGTCGCTCGCCGCGTCGACCACCAGCTTCATCAGCGTGCGCTCGGTGCTGCCCGACAACGTGTGCCGCAGCGCCTTGAATTCGCTGCGGAACACGCGCACCGCGCCGAAGCGCGCCCGTGCCTCGGCCTCCGACAAACCCACCGTGCCGACGCTCGGGTGCGTGAACACCGCCGTCGGGATCAGTTCGTAGTCGACCGTGCGCGCGTTTGCGTCAGGCCTTGCGGCGAACAAACGATCGACCAGCGCCATCGCTTCGGCCAGCGCGACCGGCGTCAGGTGGATGCGGTCGATCACGTCACCGACCGCATGGATGCCGGGCACGTTGGTGGCGTAGTGCGCGTCGACGACGACCGCGCCGTTCGCGGCCAGTTGCACGCCGGCCTCGACCAGGCCGAGACCGGCGGTGTTCGGCGCGCGGCCGGTGGCGTAGAGCACCTGGTCGGCGAGCTGGGCGCTGCCGTCGCGCAGCGTCACGCGCAATCGGCCGCCCTCCTCGACCGGCATTCGTTCGATGCGTTCGACGCCGGCGCGCGTGTGCAGGTTCACGCCTTTCTTGCGCATCTCGTCGGCGACGAAGTTGGCGATGTCGGTGTCGAAGCCGCGCAGGATTTGCTCACCGCGGTAGAGCTGCGTCACCTGCGCACCGAGCCCGCGAAAGATCGACGCGAACTCGCACGCGATGTAGCCACCGCCGACCACCAGCAGGTGCTGCGGGAACAGGGCCAAGTCGAAGATCTCGTTCGAGGTGATCGCGAGTTCCGAGCCCGGAAACGGCGGCACCACCGGCCAGCCGCCGGTCGCGATGAGGATATTTTTCGCGCGGTACCGCACGCCGTCCACCTCGACCTCGTTCGTGCCCATCACATGCGCCCGACCGCGCATGATCTGCGCGCCGGCCGCGGTCAGCAGCTTCGCGTAGATCTCGTTGAGCCGGCCGATCTCGGCGGCGCGGTTCGCCTTCAGCTTGGCCCAGTCGAGCGTGGGTGCGGCCGCTGACCAGCCATAGCCATGCGACTCCTCGAAGGCTTCGGCGTAATGCGCGGCGAAGCTGTAGAGCTTCTTCGGGATGCAGCCGAGGTTGACGCAGGTGCCGCCGAGCGGCGCATCGTCGACCACGGCAACGCGCGCACCGCGCTGCGCGGCCATGCGCGCCGCGCGCACGCCGCCGCTGCCGGCGCCGATCACGAACAGGTCGAAAGGCGATTCACTCATTCACGGGCTCCCGGCGCGCAGGCGCCACCTGAGGTTTGTTCGCCGCACTGCATGCGGCCTGAAAATTGGCGGTTCAGCCCAGCGCCTTCTCCAGCGCCTGCGCGACCAGCGCATTGACGCCGCCCTGGTGCGCCGTGGCGCGCTCGTGCAGGCGCTTCACGAGCTCGCCGGGCAGCTTGCACGCGAACGGCACCAGGCCAGCCGCCGAATCGAGGCGGCGCTGCGCGCGCTTGTCGGTGGCATCGGCGGCGCCTTGCGCGAAACGGTCGGGCACGACAGCGCCCTTCATGCGGCCGTCGAGCTTCTTCTCGAGGTGTTTTGTCAGGTCGGTCTTCTTCATGCTCATGGCGTGCTTTCGTGTGTTGATTTCGTGCGTTGAATCGAGTGATTGTCTCGCGAGCGCGGCGCGGGGGCCGTCTGGTCTAATCGGCCGCTTCTTCCTCACCCCCGGCGCGACCCACCCATGGCCATCAAGGCGACCATCTACAAGGCGAACCTGCAGATCGCCGACATGGACCGCAACGTCTACGTCGATCACGCCGTGACGATCGCGCGCCACCCGTCAGAAACCGACGAGCGGATGCTGATCCGCGTACTCGCGCTGGCGCTGAACCTGCCCGCTGACCCGAACCACGGCATGCTCGAGTTGGCCAAAGACCTCTGGGAGGCCGACGAGCCCGCGCTGTGGCACAAAGACCTCACCGGCGAACTGAAGCACTGGATCGAAGTCGGCCAACCCGACGACAAACGCCTGATGAAGGCCTCGGGCCGCGCCGACCGTGTCAGCGTCTACAGCTTCAGCCACAGCACGCCGATCTGGTGGGCCAGCATCGCGACCAAGATCACGCGCGCCACCAACATCGCGGTCTGGCAGATCGAACCCGCGCAGAGCCAGGCGCTGGCCGAGCTGGCGCAGCGCAGCATGCAGTTGCAGATCAGCGTGCAGGACGGCACCGCCTACATCGGCGACGGGGAGCACGCGGTCGAGATCACGCCGGTGCGGCTGAACCCGAGCTGAGCACCGGCCGCAGCGCGGCGCGCCACAATGGCCGCTCGTCGACTCCAGCTGCCCCGATGACGCTCCCGATCGAACACATCCCCGAACGCGGTCGCTTCCAGGCGATCGTCGACGGCCATAGCTGCGTCGCCGACTACGATTTGAAAGATGGCGTGATGGCCATCACCCACACCGAAGTCGCGCCCGGTCTCGAAGGCCGGGGCATTGCCGGCGAGCTGGTGCAGGCCGTGCTCGACCACGCGCGGGCCAACGGCATGAAGGTGCTGCCGCTGTGCTCGTATGCCACCGCCTACATGCGCCGCCACCCCGAAAGCGCCGCGCTGCTGGCCTGATTTTTTCCCTTTCACCCGACTGCCGACGCTCATGTCCGACACCGACCCGATCGACCCCTTCCTCTGGCTCGAAGACGTGCTCGGCGAGCGCGCGCTGGCGTGGGTGCGCGAGCGCAATGCGCACTCGCAGGCAACGCTGCAGGCGCGGCCCGAATACGAGCCGATCCGCGCCGGGCTGCTCGCGATGATGAACGCGAAAGAGCGCATCCCGCCGGTCGCGCGCCGCGGCGATTTTTTCTACAACCTCTGGCAGGACGAAACCCACAAGCGCGGCCTGTGGCGACGCACCTCGCTGGCCGAATACCGCAAGCTCGAACCCGCTTGGGAAACAGTCATCGACCTCGATGCCCTCGCCGCGGCCGAAGGCGAAAACTGGGTCTGGGGCGGCGCGATCGGGCTGCCGCCGGCGTACGCGCGCGTGCTGATCTCGCTCTCGCGCGGCGGCGCCGATGCGGCCGTGCTGCGCGAATTCGACACCGTTGCCAAAGCGTTCGTCGAAGGCGGCTTCAGCTTGCCTGAGGCCAAATCGGATGTCGACTGGATCGACGCCGACACGCTGTACGTCGGCACCGACTTCGGCCCCGGCTCGCTGACGGCCTCGGGCTACCCGCGCATCGTCAAGCGCTGGGCGCGCGGCACGCCGCTCGACACCGCGACCCCGGTCTACGAGGCCGAGACCGACGACATGGCAGCGCAAGTTTCGTTCGATGCGACACCCGGCCACGAGCGCACGCTCATCATCCGCGCGATCGACTTCTACACGCACCACTGCTTCGTGCTCGAGGGCACCGAGCTGCACCGGCTCGACGTGCCCGACGACGCACAAATCGCGTTCTGGAACAGCGCCGCCGATCCCGCCGACACCTTGTTGATCGAACTGCGCAGCGAGTGGCGTGTCGGCGGCCAGGCTTTTCCGAGCGGCGCGCTGCTCGCCGCCGATGCGTCTGCCTACCTCGCCGGCGAGCGCCGCTTCGATGTGCTCTTCGCGCCGACCGCGACCCGCTCGCTCGCGGGTTACACGACCACACGCAGCCACGTGATCGTCAGCGTGCTCGACAACGTCGCCGGCCGGCTCGAAGAATGGCAGCGCACGGCCAGTGGCTTCGTGAAACGCGAGATCGCCGCGCCCTTCCCCGGCACCCTCGGCGCGAGCGGCCTGCACGACCCGACGCGCGCCGACGACCCGCTCGCCGAGCACTACCTGCTCAGCTACAACGACTTTCTCACGCCCGACACGCTCTGGCTCGCGCACACCGGCATCGACGCGCGCGAAACGCTCAAGTCGCAGCCGGCGCACTTCGACGCGAGCGGCATGCACGTCGACCAGTTCTTCGCGACCAGCGCCGACGGCACCCACGTGCCCTACTTCGTGGTCTGGCCCAAAGGCATCGATGCTGCATGGCCGGCCGACGGCAGCACACCGACCTTGCTGTACGGCTACGGCGGCTTCGAGATTTCGATGCAACCGAGCTACCGCGCCGGCTACGGCCGCGGCTGGATCGCGCGCGGCGGCGTGCTCGTGATCGCGAACCTGCGTGGCGGCGGCGAGTACGGCCCGGGGTGGCACCAGGCCGCGATCAAGGCGCACAAACAGCGCAGCTACGACGACTTCATTGCCGTGGCCGTTGACCTGATCGCGCGCCGCATCACGAGCCCGCGCCACCTCGGCATCGAAGGCGGCAGCAACGGCGGGCTGCTGGTCGGCGCGACGATGGTGCAGCGGCCCGAGCTGTTCAACGCCGTGGTTTGCAGCGTGCCATTGCTCGACATGCGGCGCTACCACCAGCTGCTCGCCGGCGCGTCGTGGATGGCCGAGTACGGCAACCCCGACGACCCGGCCGAATGGGCATTCATCTCGAAGTACAGCCCCTACCAGAACGTGCGGGCAGGCGTTGCCTACCCCGAGCTGCTGTTCACCACATCGACCCGCGACGACCGCGTTCATCCCGGCCACGCACGCAAGATGGCCGCGAGGATGATCGCGCAGGGCCATCCGGTGCTGTACTACGAGAACATCGAAGGCGGCCACGGCGGCGCGGCCGACAACGAACAGCGCGCGCACGTGCAGGCGCTCGAGCTGAGCTACCTGTGGCGCCAGCTCGGGGGTGCGGCTTGATCGATGCCGACGCGTCGCGGCGGCGCGAGCTGGCCGGCGTTGTCGCGGTGTGCGCCGATGGGTCACATGGCTTCAGCAAGCCGGTGCACGAGGCGATACGCCTGGTCGCCGGCCGCGGTGTGCAGGGCGACACGCACCTCGGCGTGACGGTGCAGCACCGCTAGCGCGTCGCCGTCGACCCGACGCAGCCGAACCTGCGGCAGGTGCACCTGATCCACGCCGAACTGTTCGACGAGTTGCGCGCCAGCGGCTTCGAGATCGGCCCGGGCCAGATCGGCGAGAACATCACGACCGGCGGTATCTCGCTGCTCGCGTTGCCGCGCGGTGCGCGCCTGCACATCGGCGCGAGCGCGATCGTCGAAATCACCGGGCTGCGCAACCCTTGCGCGCAGCTCGATCGCTTTCGCGCCGGGCTGATGGCCGCCACGCTGGCACGTGCGGCAGACGGCGCGCTGGTGCGCAAGGCAGGCGTGATGGGCATCGTGCTGTCAGGTGGCGAGGTGCGAGCCGGGGATGCGATCCGCGTCGAGTTACCGGCCGGTGTGCAGGTGGCACTCGAACGCGTTTGAGCGTCTGCGAGGTTTTGTGATTCTTACTCCCTCGCCCTCTGGGAGAGGGTCGGGGTGAGGGCCGTTGCGCGCGGGTGCAGCGGCTGTCCGCAGGCCCTCACCCCACCCCTCTCCCAGGGGGAGAGGGGGACATGCAAAACGTCGCGCACTTCAGCCGGCCAACCGCCCTGACTTCAACCGCAGGACGCGGCCGCAGCGTGCGGCGAGCGACTCGTCGTGCGTGACCAGCACGAAGGCCATGCCTTTTTCGCGTGCCAGCGCGAGCATCAGTTCGAACACGCCGTCGGCGGTTTCACGGTCGAGGTTGCCGGTGGGCTCGTCGGCGAGCACGCAGGCAGGCGCGCCGGCGATCGCGCGTGCGATCGCGACGCGCTGGCGCTCGCCGCCCGAGAGCTGCGAAGGCCGGTGCTGCACACGACCTGCCAAACCCACTTGCGCCAGCACCGCTAGTGCGCGCTCGCGCGCCTCGGGCTTCGCGACCCGGCGGATGCGCAGCGGCATCGCGACGTTGTCGAGCGCGCTGAACTCGGGCAGCAGGTGGTGGAACTGGTAGATGAAGCCGAGGTGCGCGTTGCGCCAGTCGCCTTGCTGGCTCGCGCTC
>JANMWQ010000362.1:0-1699 GCA_031394085.1 Rhizobacter sp.
CAGCGAGAACATGAAGTCGTCGGGCGTCTCGTCGCGCCATTTCGCGAAGGTCGCCGGTTTCTGCGAGCTGTAGTAAGTGCCGTTGACCTCGATCGCGGTGAGTCGGCGGCTCGCGTAGTCGAGCTCGCGCGCCTGCGACCAGCCTTTCGGGAAGAAGTTGTCGCGCCACGGCTCGAAAGTCCAGCCACCGACACCGACCCGGATCGTTGCTCGGGGCATGTTCGTTGCTTCGTTCATCGCGCGCCTCCTCGAATGCCTGCCGCTAGACTGCGGAGCATGCCATGGACCCTTCTCTTCTTCGCCGGCCTGTTCGAGGTCGCCTGGGCCATCGGCCTGAAATACACCGATGGCTTCAGCAAGCCCGTGCCGAGCGCGCTCACAGCCGCCGCGATGGTCGCCAGCGTCGTGCTGCTCGGTCTGGCCATGAAGCACCTGCCGGTCGGCACCGCCTACGCGGTCTGGACCGGCATCGGCACCGTCGGCACGGTCATCCTCGGCATCGTGCTGATGGGCGACTCGGCCTCGCCGCTGCGGCTCGCGTGCCTGGGGCTGATCATGCTCGGTATCGTCGGGCTCAAGTTGACGGCGTGAGCGGTGGCCTGACCCGCAGCACCTCGTCGGCTGCGATCTCGTAGGCCCGCGCGAGCCGCAACAACGCCGCGTCGCCTTGCGGCTTGCCGATCAGCTGCAGCCCCATCGGCAAACCCGCCGCGCTGAAACCGGCCGGCACGCTGATGCACGGCAGGCCGGCGAAGGTGGCGTAGATCACGACCTCCATCCAGCGGTGGTAGGTGTCCATCGCGCGGCCGGCGATCCGGGTCGGCCAGCGCAGGTCGGCATCGAAAGGCCAGACCTGCGCGCACGGGAGCGCGAGCACGTCGAAGCGCTCGAACAGCGTCAGCAGGTGTTGGTAGAACGCCGTGCGTTGCGCGCTCGCGTGCAGCACCTGCGCGCCGGTGAGGCCGGCGGCCTGGTCGTGCTCCCACAACGCCTCGGCCTTGATCAGCGCGCGGTTCGCAGGCACCGCGAGGTGCGGCGCGATGCGGCCGGCGACGAGCCAACGGCGCCACACCAGCCACGCGTCCCATACGGCTTCGGGCGAGTGACCGAGCGCGATCGGCTCGACCGCGCAGCCGATGCCATCGAGCCGCTTCAGCGCCTGCTCGCACACGTCGAGAATGCCGGGCTCCATCGGCAGATGGCCGTTGAGGTCACCGAGCCAGCCGACTTTGGCCACGTTGTCGGCACGCGTGACATCGACCTCGCTCAGACCGTCGGCGAACGAGGCATGCGCGGCCAGCGACAACGGCACGCGCGCGTCCGGCCCGGCCTGCACGTCGAGCAAGCGCGCCACGTCTTCGACCGTGCGGCCCATCGGCCCTTCGGTGCCCAACTGCGCGACCCACACGTCGGCGACAGGCCACTGCGGCACGCGGCCCTGGCTCGGGCGCAGGCCGAACACGTTGTTCCAGCCGGCGGGGTTGCGCAGGCTGCCCATGAAGTCGCTGCCGTCTGCGACCGGCAGCATGCGCATGGCCAACGCGACCGCGGCGCCGCCGCTGCTACCGCCGGCCGATTTGCGCGGGTCGTAGGCGTTGCGCGTGACGCCGAAGACCTCGTTGAAGGTGTGCGAACCCAGGCCGAACTCGGGCGTGTTGCTCTTTCCAACCACGATGCAGCCAGCGGCCCGCATGCGCTG
>JANMWQ010000375.1:0-1691 GCA_031394085.1 Rhizobacter sp.
GCGTTCTTGGCCAGTGCGCGGGCCAGCGCGACGCGCTGCTGCTGGCCGCCCGACAGCTCGGCCGGGAGCCGCTTCAGAAACGGTTCGATGTGCAACTTGGCCGCCAACTCGGCCACGCGCGCATTGATGTTGCGTTTGGCAAGCGCGTCCTTGCGCAGCTTCAGCGGCGAGGCGATGTTGTCGGCGACTGTCATCGACGGGTAATTGATGAACTGCTGGTAGACCATCGCGACGTTGCGGTCGCGCACCGGCTGGCCGGTCACATCGACGCCATCGGCCAGCACGCGGCCTTTCGACGGTGCGTCCAGCCCGGCCATCACGCGCATCAGCGTGGTCTTGCCGGCCTGCGTCGCGCCCAACAGCACCGTGACGGCGCGCGGCACCAGCGTCAGGTCGAGCGGGTACAGGTAGGCCTTCGCGCCGACCCGCTGCTCGATGTGTTCGAGCTTCAGCTCCATGCCGCCTCCGTCTGGCACGAGGCCGGGTGGGGCGGCACGGCCGCGTCGAGCCAGTGCGCGGCGCACCAGTCGGCCACGGCCGCGCGCTGCGCGCCAGACAGGTGCAGCCCGAGCTTGCTGCGGCGCCACAGCACGTCGTCGGCACTGCGCGCCCACTCGTGATCGTGCAGGTAGTTCATTTCGATCTCGAACAGGCCGGGCGCGATTTCGGTGCCGAGGTCGCCCTGCCCTGACCCGGCGAGAAGCGTTTCGATGCAGGCACCGTAAGCGCGCGCCAGCCGATGGCAGACAGCGTCGGGCAACTGCGGGTAGCGCAGCGCGGCGGCCTGTGCGAAGCGGGTGAAATCGATGTCCGGGCGCTGTGGCTTGCCGATCCAGCGACTCAGGTCACCCCCTGGCAGGTGCGCGCCATGCGTCCACGCGCCCCGCGTTGGCGTGCCGACCAGCGGTGCCGCGAGCAGGTCGGCGGCCTCTTCGGCGAGTTTTCGGAAGGTCGTGATCTTGCCGCCCCACACCGTGAGCAATGGGGCCTGCGCGGTATCCAGTTCGAGCAGGTAGTCGCGCGTCACGGCGGACGGGTCACCCGACTCGTCGCCGAGCAGTGGGCGCACGCCGGCGTAGCTCCAGACCACGTCGTTCGGCGTCACCGCTTTCGCAAAGTAGCGGCTGGCCTGCTCGCACAGATAGGCCGTTTCAGCCGCGTCGATGCGCGCCTCGCCAACCGCACCGTGGTGCTCGACATCGGTGGTGCCGATCAGCGTGAACTCGCGCTCGTAGGGGATCGCGAAGATGATGCGTTTGTCGGGATTCTGAAAGATGTAGGCGTGCTCGTGGTCGAACATCTTCGGCACCACGATGTGGCTGCCCTTGACGAGCCGCAAGGACTTGGCGCGCGGCAGATGCGCATGCTCGGCCAGGAACTGCGCCGCCCACGGCCCGGCGGCGTTGACGAGCGCGCGCGCCGTGAACTCACGCTGCTCACCCCGCGCACCTTCGAGGCGCACCTGCCACGACGCCGTCTCGCGCCTCGCATCGACGCAGCGCCAACGCGTCAGCACGGTGGCGCCGCGCTCGGCCGCGTCGATGGCGTTCAAGACCACCAGGCGGGCGTCGTCGACCCAGCCGTCGGAATAGATGAAGCCGCGCGTGAACTCCGGCTTCAAGGGCTTGCCGGCGGCGTGGCTCTTCAGGTTCACGCCCGAGGAGCCGGGCAGGATTTCGCGCTTGGCGAGG
>JANMWQ010000429.1:0-2935 GCA_031394085.1 Rhizobacter sp.
CCCACGTCTTCGATCAGCTCGAGCGCGGCCGTGCCCTGCCCGGCCATCACCGGCATGTAGTCGAACGGCGGGATCAGCGTGGCGCCGCGCTCGTCGACGAGGCGTTGCGCGATCGCCGACCGGTCTTCGGTGTAGCGGTCGTACAGCACGACCTCGGCACCGTAGCCACGCGTCGCCGCGAGCTTGAGCACCGGCGCGTCATGCGGCATCACGATCGTCGCCCGGCAGCCATGCAACTGCGCCGCGAGCGCCACCGCCTGCGCGTGGTTGCCGGACGAAAAGGCGACCACGCCGTTCGCGCGCTGCGCGTCGGTCAGCGCGTTGACCGCGTTGTAGCCGCCGCGGAACTTGAACGCGCCCATGCGCTGCAGGTTCTCGGCCTTCATGAAGACCTGAAGCCCGAGCGACGCATCGAGCGTGCGCGAGGTCAGCACCGGCGTGCGGTGGGCGACGCCCTTGATGCGCGCCGCGGCGCGTTCGATGTCGGTGAATTGCAGCATGGTCTCGATGGTGAAGGGAAAAGTTTCAGGTGCGTGTCGCGCCGTGCGCCGCCCGCGGCCTCGTCACGGTGCGTCGCAACTTGTGCCAGGCATCGGCCAGCGTGATCGAGGCCGGTACCGACACCCTCAGTTCGCCGCCAGCCGGTGCGCTCAGCGTGATCCAGCCGGCGTCTTCGACCTGATGGTGCGAGCCAGGCTCCAGCGTGAGGCTGCGGCTGATGACCTGGTCGGCAACCGCCCGACAGGTCTCGACGAGACCCACCCTGCCGTCCATGACGACGAACTTGGTGCCGGTATCGGCGCGCCATGTGCGGCTGGCGCCGGGCGGCAGACGCAGAGTCTGGGCTTGTGCGGTGTGTCGGGTGAGGTGCATGGCGGCTCTGCGAGTGGCGCGGTGTTCAACGCGTGACGTACAACGAGAATACGCAAGAGCGGCAGTGCGCGACAGGCACAACCCGAGTCAGATCACACGCGATCAGCGCGCGCATCGAGCGGCTGTTCCGCCCCGAACGAGTCGCATCTGTATCGGCCGCATCGGCCGATCCGTAAGACATCATCACAACCCCATGGACACGCCACCTCTCTACGCCCGCATCGCTCGCCACTACCGCGGCGCGATCCAGTCGGGTGCGCTCGCGCCCGGTGCATCGATGCCTTCCCTGCGAGCCCTGACACGCGTGCACCAGGTGAGCCTGTCGACCGCGCTGCAGGCCTGCCGTCACCTCGAAGACGAGGGCCTGCTCGAAGCCCGCCCACGCTCGGGCTACTTCGTGATGACGCCGCGTCGCTCTGCGATCGTCCCGGTCGATGAGCCCGACCTGCAACGCCCGCTCGACCCGGCGCAGTACGTCGGCATCCACGACCGCGTCTCGAACTTCGTCGCGATGAGCGAGCGGCACGCTGCGCGCGTGGATTTTGCTGCGGCCTACGCCGCGCCCGAGGCCTACCCCGGCGCCGACCTGCAGCGCGCGGCAATCCGCGCACTGCGTCGCGACCCGGGGCTGCTGGTGCGCCCGGTGGCACCGAACGGGGAGGCTGCGTTGCGCGCCGCCATCGCGCGCCGCGCGCTCGATGCCGGCATGTCGCTGTCCCCGGAGCTCATCGTCGTCACGAATGGCTGCATCGAGGCCTTGAACGTGGCGCTGCGCGCTGTCGCGCAGCCGGGCGACACGATCGCAGTCGAGTCACCGACCTACTACGGCCTGCTGCAGGTGCTCGAGAGCCTGGGCCTGCGCGCGCTCGAGATACCGACCAGCCCGAGCACCGGCATCTCGGTCGATGCGCTCGCGTTCGCGCTGCAGACGCAGCACGGCATCAAGGCCGTGGCGGTCGTGCCAAACCTGCAGAATCCGCTCGCCAGCCTGATGCCCGACGACGCAAAAGCCGCGTTGGTCACCTTGTGCGAGCAGCACGGCGTGGCGTTGATCGAAGACGACACCTACAGCGCTTTCGGCGCCGAGGATGCGCCGCTGAAGGCGTTGAAGAGTTTCGACACGACCGGCAACGTGATCCACTGCGCCTCCCTGCGCAAGACGCTCGCGCCCGGCATGCGTCTGGGCTGGATGACGGGCGGGCGCTGGCAAGCGCGCGTCGAGATGCTCAAGTACGCGCAAAGCCGTGCGAACGAAGCGCTGTCGCAACGGGCGATGGCAGAGTTCATCGCGTCGAGCGCGCATGATCGCCATTTGGCGCGGCTGCGCCGCCTGCTCGACCGCCAGCGGGAGCAGATGTCAGACGCCATCGTGGCGCACTTTCCCGCCGGCACGCGGTTGAACCTGCCGAGCGGCAGCATGTTGCTGTGGGTCGAGTTGCCCGACGGCCGCTCATCACAGGCGGTGTTCGAGGCTGCGCTCGCGCAGGGCATTCGGATCGCGCCGGGCACGCTGTTCTCGAACTCGCGCCGCTTCGATCACTTCATGCGCATCAGCTGCGGCGCGCCGTTCACGCGCGAAACCGACGCGGCGCTGAAGCAGCTCGCCGCAATCGTCAAGGCGACGGGCTGACGGTTGCCTAGGCATCGGCACGGCATTGCGCGGTCAGCGCTGACCACCCCTCGGCGCCGAGCGCAGCCAGCGTGGCGATGTTGCGCGCGCTGATCGCCTCGGCCTCGGGAAATGCATCGACCGCGCGCTCGATGCTCGCTTCGCGCAGCAAGTGCAGCGTCGGGTACGGCGAGCGATTGGTCGCATTGCCCAGGTCGTCTGCATCGGTGTCTGCGAAGCGATACCGCGGGTGGAAGCTCGCCACCTGCAACACGCCTTCGAGGCCCATGTCGTCAAGCGCGGCATCAGCCGCATCGAGAAAGTCGTTGAACTCGGCGAAGTCCAGCAGCGCGTTCGGGTGGATCAGCAGCGTGGTTTCGATCACCGCCGGGTCAGCCGCCACCAGCTCCTTCATCTGCACGCACAGCGCGTCGAGCAGCGCGCGCGGGTCGT
>JANMWQ010000454.1:0-2320 GCA_031394085.1 Rhizobacter sp.
ACCCTCGGGCCTTCTCGGCCCGATTGCACCACATCCCGCCATGACCCCATTGCGCACGCCCCGATTCATCCAGCGCCACGTGGCCGACACCGCGGCCGACCGCCGCGACATCGAAGCCGGCCTGTTGCGGCAGCCGGCTCACGCGTCGCCGAAATACTTCTACGACCGGCTCGGCTCGCACCTCTTCGAGGCCATCACCGAACTGCCCGAGTACTACCCGACCCGCACCGAGGCAGCGATCTTCGCGACGCACGGCGCGGCCATGGCGCAGCGCATCGGCCCCGGCGCGACGTTCATCGACCTCGGCGCCGGCAACTGCGCCAAGGCAGTTCGCCTGTTCCCGTTGCTGGAGCCCGAGCGCTATGTCGCGGTCGACATCTCGGTCGACTTCTTGCACGACGCACTCAAGCGTGTGCAGCGCGAGCATCCAGCGCTCGACGTGGTCGGCCTTGGCCAAGACTTTTCCAGCACGCTCGACCTCGACGCCGACCTGATCGCCGACCGCGCGGTCTTCTTCTACCCCGGCTCCAGCATCGGCAACTTCACGCCCACCGAAGCGCTCGCGTTCCTGAAGCGGGTGCGCGCGCAGGCGCACGACGGCGGGCTGCTGGTCGGCGTCGATCTGGTGAAACCGAGTGCGATCCTGCAGGCGGCATACGACGACGCGATCGGCGTCACGGCAGCGTTCAACCTGAACATCCTGCGCCAACTGAACCGCCTGATCGGCAGCGACTTCTCACCCACCGACTGGCGCCACATCGGCCTCTACAACGAGGCCGCATCGCGGGTCGAAATGCACCTCGAAGCGCGTCGTCCGGTCGACGTGCACTGGCCCGGCGCGCAGCGCGCATTTGTCGCCGGCGAGCGCATCCACACCGAGAATTCGTGCAAGTACACGGTCGACGGTTTTGCGGCGCTGTTGCAAGAAGCGGGCTTCGCACGACCCGAGCACTGGACCGACGAGTGCGGCTGGTTCGGCGTGTTCTGGGCGCCCGCCAGCTGAGCGTTTCGTCGCTTTTCGGAGTTACTCCCTCTCCCCCTGGGAGAGGGTTGGGGTGAGGGCTCGCGAGCCGCCGTCACGCGGGGTGCGCTGCCCTGCTTCCACCCTCACCCAGGAAAGCGTCACACCCGCTCGGCCACCCACCCACGCACCGACGCAAGCGCCGCGTCGAGCTGGCTCGGCTCGGTGCCGCCGGCCATCGCCATGTCGGGCTTGCCACCGCCCTTGCCGCCGACCTGCTGCGCGACGAAGTTGACGAGCTCGCCGGCCTTGACCTTCGCAATGCTGTCGTTCGTCACGCCGGCTGCGATCTGCACCTTGCCGCCCTCGACGGCCGCGAGCACGACCACCGCGGTCTTGAGCTTGTCCTTGAGCTTGTCCATCGTGTCGCGCAGCGCTTTTGCATCGGCGCCGACGAGCTTCGCGGCGAGCACCTTGATGCCGTTCACGTCGACCGCGCTCGCCATCAATTCGTCACCCTGAGAAGACGCGAGCTTGCCCTTGATCGCCGCCAGTTCCTTCTCGAGTGCGCGCACGTGATCGAGCACTTGCGTCAGGCGCGCCGGCACATCCGCGGGCGATGCCTTCAACGCACCGGCGAGTTGCTGCACCGTGCCTTCGAGCGACTGCAAATACGCCAGCGCGTTGTCGCCCGTGACTGCCTCGACGCGCCGCACGCCGGCCGCGACGCCGCTTTCGGCGACGATCTTGAACAAGCCGATGTCACCGGTGCGCGTCACGTGCGTGCCACCGCAAAACTCGCGGCTGCTGCCGATGTCGAGCACGCGCACTTCATCGCCGTACTTCTCGCCGAAGAGCATCGTCGCGCCCGACTTCTGCGCTTCTTCGATCGGCATCACGCGCGCTTGCGTCGCCGCATTCGCGAGGATTTCGGCGTTGACGATCGCCTCGACTTGTGTGATCTGCGCTTCGGTCAACGGCCCGTTGTGAACGAAGTCGAAACGCGTGCGGTCGGCATTGACCAGCGACCCTTTTTGCTGCACGTGCTCGCCCAGCACCTCGCGCAACGCCTTGTGCATCAGGTGGGTCGATGAATGGTTGCGCACGGTTTTCGCGCGATGCACGGCATCGACCTTCGCGTTGAACACGTCGCCGACCTCGACCTCGCCTTCGACGACGCGGCCGTGGTGGCCGAACACCGACGCCTGCACCTTGATCGTGTCCTCGACAAGGAATCGCGAGGTCGCATTGCGCAGCTCGCCGGTGTCGCCGACCTGCCCGCCCGACTCGGCGTAGAACGGCGTGTGGTCGAGCACGATCACCGCGTCGTCGCCGGCCTTCGCACTTGCGGCTGCGCTG
>JANMWQ010000258.1:0-3529 GCA_031394085.1 Rhizobacter sp.
TTCGATCCACACCCAAAGGTTCCATGGAACGCCCCTACATCCTCCACATGTTCACGCCGGGTCGCCAGATGAGCCCGTTCGACATCAACATGGCGGCCGACGCCGGCTACCAGATCATCGTGCCGTACTGCGAGGTCGGGCCGGACGCGATCGGCGGGTTGACGCAAGACACGATCTTCTCGCGCGGGCCGAAGGGCGTGGCGCGCACCGGCATCTTCATCGGCGGGCGCGACGCGCTGCTCGCCGCCGACATGCTGGAGCGCTCGAAGGCGTCGATGGTCAAGCCCTTCGTTGTCTCGCTGATGGCCGACCCGAGCGGCGCCTACACCACGGCGGCGGCGATGCTCGCGTGTGTCGAGTCTGCCTTGCAGCGCCACCACGCGCAGGGGCTGTCGGGGCAGCGGGTGGTGATCCTCGGCGGCACCGGGCCGGTGGGCCGCATTGCCGGGGTGATCGCCGCCAGCGCGGGCGCCGAAGTCTTTCTCTCCAGCCGCAACGGCATCGACGCGGCCGAGGCGGCGGCCGTCGAGACCGGCAAGCGCTTCGGCGTCACCTTGCACGGCCTCTCGGGCGGCGACCCGGCCGCGGTGCGCGCCTCGCTCGCCGGCGCCGATGTGCTGCTGGCGTGCGCGGCCGCGGGCGTGCAGGTGGTCTCGGCCGAGGCGCTGGCATACGCGACGCGGCTCAAGGTCGCGGCCGACGTGAACGCCGTGCCGCCCGAAGGCATCGCCGGGGTCGGCGTGATGGACGACGGCGCGGCGCTGGCCGGCACCACGGCCGTCGGCATCGGCGCGCTCGCCGTCGGCAACGTGAAGTACCAGACCCAGCACCGGATGCTGCTGCGCATGCAGCAGGCCGAGAAGGCGGTGGTGCTGAGTTTTCCGGAGGCGTTCGCGGTGGCGCGTGAATTCATCGCGGAAACGTTGGCAGAGAAAGCCGCCGCAAAGGCGATCGAAAAGCCGGCCGGCAAGCCCGCCTGAACCGTCCCGCACGATGACCCTGCTCGCCGTGGCGGCGCTCAGCGCCCGCATGCTGGCCGAGGCGGCACGCGCCGACGGTTTCGACGTCGTCGCACTCGATTGCTTCGGCGACGCCGACACGCGGCGCGCCAGCGCGCAGTGGGTGCCGATCGGCGCACCGGGCGCGCTGCGCATCGATGCCGCGCTGCTGCTCGAGGCCCTGAGCGCGTTGGCGCAGCGCGGCGATGCGGTCGGCTGGATCGCCGGCAGCGGCTTCGACGGCCAGCCCGATCTGCTGGCACGCGGCGCGGCGTTGTTGCCGCTGATCGGCACGCCCGCCGACGCGGTGCGGCGGGTGCGTGACCCGCAAGCGTTCTTCGAGCTGCTCGACGGGCTCGGCATCCCGCATCCGCCGGTCAGCCTGTCGGCGCCGGTCGATGCGGCGGGCTGGCTCGTGAAAGACGCCTCGGGGTGCGGCGGGTGGCACATCCGCCGGGCGGCGGTTTCCGAGCCTGCGCCGGTGGCTGCGCTCGCGACCGAGCCCGCACCCGTGCATCACTACTTCCAGCGCGAGGTGCCGGGCGCGCCGATGTCGGCGACCTTCATCGCGAACGGCAGCGATGCGCGCGTGCTCGGTTTCAACCAACTCACCGTGCGGCGTTTCGGCGCGCGGCCGTTCGTGTTCTGCGGCGCCATCGGGCCGGTGCCGCTGCCGCCCGATGTGGCGCAGCGCATCGACGCCGCCGTGCGCGCGCTGGCGGCGGCGTTCGCGTTGCGCGGCCTCGGCAGCCTCGATTTCATGTTCGACGGCACGGCCTTCAGCGTGCTCGAAATCAACCCGCGGCCGCCCGCCAGCATGGCGCTGTACGGGCAGCACCACCTCGTTGCAGCGCATCTGCGGGCCTGCCTGCACGACGAACTGCCCCCGGACTCGTTCGCTGAGTTGCATTTGCTCCCTCGCCCCTCTGGGGAGAGGGTTGGGGTGAGGGGCAGCCCCGGGCAAGGTGGCGGCTTACGCGCCCTCACCCCAACCCTCTCCCAGAGGGAGAGGGAGTCAATTCCAAAGATGCCCAGACTCTCAGTCCGCAGCGTGCACGGCACCGAAATCGTCTTCGCACCGCGCCCGATCGCACTCGACGCGGCTTCTGCGCAGCGCCTCGGCAGTCTCGCCGGATGCCATGATCTGCCGGCCACTGCAACGCGTTTCGATACCGCCGACCCGGTGTGCAGCGTCAGCGCGCAGGGCGAAACCACGGCGCAGGTGAGCGCGCTGCTGGCCCGGCGCAGCGCGGCCGTCCATCAGTTCCTGGAGACACTTCGATGACCGACACCCCCGACCCCGCCGACCCCGCCGCACCGCCGCTCGCGAACTCGACGCTCAGCGTCAACACGCTCGCCCGGCCGCTCGTCGAGCGGTTGCTGGCGCAGGCCGATGCGCTGCAAGTGCGGGTGCGCCGTGACGAGCGCGGCGTGTGCATCGTCGATGCCGGTATCGCGACCATCGGCAGCATCGAGGCCGGCTTGCTGATCGGCGAAATTTGCATGGGTGGCCTCGGGCAAGTGCGCCTGCGCCCTGGCGCGCTCGAAGGCTGGCCGACCTGGATCGAAGTGCAGAGCGCGCAGCCGGTGCTCGCCTGCCTGGGCAGCCAGTACGCCGGCTGGAGCCTGGCCGCGAGCAAGGAAGAAACAGGCGCGAAGAAGTTCTTCTCGCTCGGCTCGGGCCCGGCGCGCGCGCTGGCGGGCAAGGAAAAACTGTTCGCCGAACTCGGCTATCGCGACCCGGCCATCGACCTGGCGAGCGCGGATGCCGGCGCCGCTTCGAAGACCGGCGTGCTGGTGCTCGAAGTCGACCGCGCGCCACCCAAGATCATCATCGACAAGCTGCTGCACGACTGCGCGTTGAGCCCCGCGGGCCTCACCCTGATCCTGACGCCCACCACCAGCCTGGCCGGCACCACGCAGGTGGTGGCCCGCGTGCTCGAGGTGGCGCTGCACAAGGCGCACGAGCTGGGCTTCGCGCTCGGCAACATCGTCGGTGGCTCGGCCTGTGCGCCGCTGCCCGCGCCCAGCCCCGACGGCGTGCAAGCCATGGGCCGCACCAACGACGCGATCCTGTACGGCGGCCGCGTTCACCTCACGGTGCGCGGCGACGACTCGGCGGCGCGCGTGCTGGCCCGGCAGCTGCCGTCGAAGAATTCGAGCGACTACGGCCGTTCGTTCGCCGACATCTTCAAGGCCGCCGGGTACGACTTCTACAAGATCGACGCGGCCCTGTTCGCGCCGGCCGAGGTCTGGGTCAGCAACCTCGACAGCGGCAACACCTGGCACGCCGGCAGCCTCGACATGGGCTTGCTGACGGGCCTGTGGCTGCAGGAAGCCTGATGGCCGTCGTCGCCCTCATGACCGACGAGACCGGCTGGCACACGCGCCAGTTGCAGGCCGCGCTGCGTGCGCGCGGCTGCGTCGGCCGGTGTGTCGACCTGGCCGATTGCCGCATCGACACCGCGGTCGCCTGGCATGGCCTGGCCATCCCCGGCTTCGGCCGCGCGCTGCCCGATGCCGCGCTGGTG
>JANMWQ010000488.1:0-4897 GCA_031394085.1 Rhizobacter sp.
TGAACACGCGCGTCGACGGCGGCAACCATTCGTCGTTCGCGGTCGACAACCATGGCGGTGCGTACGCGATGGTGCGGCACCTGGTCGAGCGCGGTCACCGCGATGTCGCCTTCATCGCCGGCCCCGAGAGCAACTTCGAGGCGCAACAGCGCCTGCGCGGCTACCGCGCGGCGATCGCCGATCTGCTGCCCGGCCGCGCCGAGCGGGTGCTGCCAGGCGACTTCACGCAGGATTCGGGCTTTCGCGCCGGCAGCCAGATCGCGGCGCTGCCGCAAAGGCCGAGCGCGGTGTTCGCGAGCAACGACATGATGGCGATCGGCTGCCTCTCGGCGCTCAACGAAGCCGGTTTGCGGGTGCCGGCCGACATCGCACTCGCGGGGTTCGACGACGTGCCTGTCAGCCGCTACGTGAACCCGCCGCTCACGACGGTGCGCGCGCGCGTCGCCGAGCTCGGCGGGCGCGCGCTCGAACGCCTCGCACCCGAGATCGAGGCGTCCGAGCGCCCGGCACCGCTGCACCAGACCTTGCACGCCGAACTGATCGTGCGCCAGTCGACCGCCCCGTCACCGCGGTTGCCGAACGCCGCAGACAGCACGTAGTTTTCTTCGCCCCACAGAGCTTTCAACCCAAGAAAGGCCAACCATGAGACAAGACACCCGCTTCCAGATCCGCGCCCTCGCGGCCGCCGCGATGCTCGCGGTGGCAGTGCCGGCGATGGCGCAGTCGAGCAACGCGACCCTGCGTGGTTCGGTCGCCGCCACCGGCAAGGCCGTGGGCGGCGCGGAGGTCACCGCAACCAACACCGGCTCGGGCTATATCACCCGGACCCGCTCGAACGCCGACGGCAGCTACGCGCTGGCGGGCCTGCCGCCGGGCACCTACAAAATCGTCGCGCAGGTCGCGGGTGAGCGCGTCGAGCAGACCGTCACGCTCGCGGTCGGGCAGAGCGCCGATCTCGACCTGTCGATCGGCACCGCAGCCGCATCGCTCGCGAACGTCACAGTCATCGGGGCGGCACTCGTTGATCGCAAGACTTCCGAGGTCGGCACCTACGTCACTCCCCAGCAACTGCAACGTCTGCCGCAAGTGACCCGCAACTTCCTGTCGCAAGCGGACCTCGCGCCGGGTGTCAACGTCGAGTACGACGCCGAGGGCAACGTCAAGCTGCGCAGCGGCGCTTCGGCGCGCGGCGCAGTGAACGTGTTCATCGACGGCGTGGGGCAAAAGGACTATGTGCTGCGCGGCGGAGCCACCGGCCAGGACAGCAGCCGCGGCAACCCGTTCCCGCAGTCGGCGATCGGCGAATACAAGGTGACGACGCAGAACTACAAGGCCGAGTTCGACCAGGTCTCGAGCGCGGCCATCAGTGCTGCGACCAAATCGGGCACGAACGAATTCCACGGCGACGCGTTCGTAGACCACACTGCTTCCAACCTGCGCGCCGCCACGCCCGCCGAACGCGCTGCCGGCGGCAAAGGTGACACCTCTCAGGAGCAGTTCGGCGTGTCGTTCGGCGGCCCGATCATCCTCGACAAGCTGCACTACTTCATCGCCTACGAAGGCAAGGAAAACAAGGACCCGAAGGCCGTGGTCGCGAAAGGCCCGGTCATCGCCGCGGGTTTGCTGCCGGCGTCGGCTCAGGGCCTTATCGGACCGGCCACTTCGCCGTTCCACGAAGACCTGCTGTTCGCCAAGCTCGACTGGTCGATGAACGACGCGAACCGGATCGATTTCAGTCTCAAGGTTCGCCAGGAGAAAGACCGCAAGCACATCGGTGGCGCAGAGACCACCGAGTTCGCGAGCGACAACAAGATCGACGAAAAACGCTTCGACTTGAAGCACACCTACTCGTCGGACTTCTTCATCAACGAGGCGCGCCTCACCTACGAGGACGTGCACTTCTCGCAAGACCCATTGAATACCGCCAGCGGCGTTCGGTACCGCTACCTGGTCGGTCCGAATCCGGCCGGTGGGTTCGACGATCAAGAAGTGCTCAACGCAGGCGGCAACAACTTTTTTCAGCGCAAGGGACAAAAAGGGTTCTCGCTGCAAAACGACTTCACCTACACGGGCCTCGCCTCGCACGTGATCAAGTTCGGAGGCAAGGTCAAGCGAATCACGGTCGATGCGCTCGAGCTTCAAAATTCGACACCGCAATACTTCTACGACCTGGGTGCGCCCGACCCGACCATCCCATTTCGCTCCGAATTCGGCAAGCCGCTATCGGGTGTGGGCGATGGCTCGCTCAAATCGACGAACACGCAAGTCGGTTTGTATCTGCAAGACGACTGGGAAGTTACCAAGAAGCTGCTGTTGAACCTCGGCGTGCGCTACGACATCGAGCGCAGCCCGACCTACCTCGACTACCGCACGCCCGCCGACGCAGTCGCGGCACTCAACTCGCAAGACCCTCGCGGGCCGGCCGGCCAGACCTATGCGCAGACGCTTGCACTCGGCGGCGTCAACGTGGCCGACTACATTAGTACCGGCAGCAATCGCAAGTCGTTCACCGGCGCCATCCAGCCGCGGCTCGGGTTCTCGTACGACCTTGCTGGCGACCAGCGTTACGTGCTTTTCGGCGGCGCAGGGCGCTCGTATGACCGCAACGTCTTCGACGCGCTGCAACTCGAGCAAACCAAAGGTACCTACCCGACCTACGGCGTGGGTTTCGCTTCGCCCGGCAGCCGCGGCAACTGCCAGGTGCCGGTGGCCGGCAGTAACTGTGTCGCATGGAATCCGGCCTACCTCGACCCCGCGACGCTGCGCACCCTCGGCAGTGGCGGTGGCGGGCGTGAGCTGAACCTGCTGAAGAACGATCTCAAGACGCCTTACTCCGACCAGTTCTCGCTTGGCTTTCGCACCGGTTTCGGCGCCTGGAACACGACCGTGACGCTATCGCACATCGAGCAGAAAGACGGCCTCGTCTTCCTGCTTGGCAACCGCCTGCCGAGCGGTGCGTTCTATGCGCCGGGCACGATCTCGGGCCCGCCGTTCGGCTCCGGCGTGCCGGGGCTGGGCTCGCTCATCATCGCGAAGAACGGCATCGAGTCGAAAGTCGATTCACTGCAACTGCAGGCCGACAAGCCGTACACCAAGTCGTCGGGCTGGGGCGTGACGATGGCCTACACGTACAGCCACACGAAAGAAAACCACAACAGCCAGGACGACTTCACCTACCTGTTGGACTATCCGAACGCGTCCGACTCGCCGTTCCTGCGCTCCTCGGTCGTGCCGGTGCACAAGGTTGTCGCCACCGGTACGTACGACTTGCCGTGGGGCATCATCACGAGTGCGAAACTGACTCTCGCCACACCCAAAGTGATTCGTGAATTCAACTGTTCTGCAAGCGGATGTGTCGCCGACACGATCGAGAAACAATCGTTTCGGCAGCTCGATATGTCGATCGGAAAATCATTCCCGTTCGGCAACGGCTACACCGTCGGCGTACGCCTGGACCTCATCAACGTGTTCGACTATCGCAACTACTCTGACTACAACGTCGACTGGAGTACCCGCACCGCCCGACCGAACGAAGCGGGCAATCTCGACGGACCGCCGCGCACCGTCAAGATCGGGTTGAATGCGTCTTGGTGATTCACATCTGAGGTGCGGGCCGGAAGCCATTCCCGGTGCGTCCGGGAACGGTCTCTGAAACTCATGAACCCATCGAATCTGTCGCGCCGTCGGTTGCTTGTCGGAGGAGGCGCCGCGACCTTGGTGACGCTCTCCGGCTGCGCCTCCATCACCCGCGCCGTCAACGACTACAACCGCTCGCGCAGCCCGGTATTCGACACCAGCCTGGCCGATGCGGCTTCGAGCGCGGCGTTGCCGATCGAGCCGCCAGCGATCACCGCGCGCACCGCGCTGCCACCGTTGTTCGACAGCATCGAGCGGCGCACCTTCGATTTCTTCTGGTTGACCTCGAACCCGGCGAACGGCATGGTGCCCGACCGTTTCCCCAGCCCGTCGCCGTGCAGCATCGCCGCCGTCGGATTCGCGCTCACCGCGTATGTGATCGGCGCTGACCGTGGCTTCGTCACGCGCGAACAGGCGCGCGAACGCGTGTTGACCACGGTGCGCTTTTTTCGCAACGCACCGCAGGGCCCACAGCCGCGCGGCATGACCGGCCACAAAGGTTTTTTCTACCACTTTCTCGACATGAAGACGGGTCAGCGCGCGCCCCGGAGCGAGCTCTCGACGGTCGACACGGCACTGCTGATCGGCGGCATGCTGCACGCGCAGTCCTTCTTCGACAGCGATCACCCCGATGAAGTCGCGATCCGCGAGGATGTCGACCAGATTTACTGGCGCGTCGACTGGAAATGGGCGCAGGTGCGCGGCCAGTTGATCAGCATGGGCTGGAGCCCCGAGAAGCAATTCTTCCCGCACGACTGGATCGGCTACAACGAGGCGATGCTGGTCGTGCTGCTCGCGCTCGGCTCGCCGACGCACTCGGTCGACGAGGGCGCGTGGAGCGCCTGGGCCGAAAGCTACCGCGGCACCTGGGGCCGCTTCATGGGCTACGAGCACCTGAGCTTCGCGCCGCTGTTCGGCCACCAGTACTCGCATGTGTGGATCGACTTTCGCGGCCTGCAAGACCCGTCGATGCGCCAGCGCGGCATCGATTATTTCGAGAACACGCGCCGCGCCGTCTACGCGCAGCGCGCCTATGCGATCGCGAACCCGAACGGCTGGTTCGAGTACGGTGCCAACGTGTGGGGCTTCACCGCCTGCGACGGCCCTGGCACGATGCGCCAGAAAGACCGCAACGGCCGCACGCGCTACTTTCTCGACTACTCGGCGCGTGGCGCCGGCCGCAACCACACGGTCGACGACGGCACGATCGCGCCGACCGCGGCCATCTCGTCGCTGCCCTTCGCACCCGAGATCGTGATCC
>JANMWQ010000502.1:0-8063 GCA_031394085.1 Rhizobacter sp.
GAGCGCACGATCGGCACACCGGCGTTTCTGGTGCTGTATTTCTTCGGGCTGCTGGTGAGCGACGCGGGCACCTGGCTCAAGCACCGGCACGAGCCGGAGTACGGCAGCCTGGGCGCTTCGGGCGCGATCCTGGCAGTGCTGTTCGCCTCGATCGTGTACCACCCGCAGAGTTCGATCTTCATCCTGCCGATCCCGGTGCCGATTCCGGCGCCGGTGTTCGCGCTGTGCTATCTCGCGTACAGCTGGTACGCGGCGCGCCAGGCGCGCGGGCGAGTCAACCACGACGCACACATCGCCGGCGCGTTTGCCGGCGTCGCGTTCGTCGCGCTCACCGACTGGCCGGCGCTGATGCAGGCGGTGCGAAGTTTCTTCGGTTAGGGCAGCACGCGTGCGCCGACGGCTGCACTGCGGCTAGACGCGCACCGGCATGCGCTTGCCCGGCACGCCGAGCCGTTCGGCCGAGAGGTACTGCTGGCGGTAGAGCTCGAACGGCAGGCTGTCGCTGGCCTCGATGCGCTTCTGCTCGTCGACCGAGGCTTTCGATTCGGCAGCAAAGCGCGTTTGCGCGTCATCGCCGAATGGCAGCGCGAGCAGGGCACTGCGCGTCTGCACCGACTGTGCGCGCGTGAAGGCCACGTACGAACTGTCGAAGTCACGTGCCATCGTCGCGAGCACGCGCGCCGAGGGCGCAGTCTCGGGCTCGCGCATCACGGCGTGGGCCGACGCGAGCGCGTCGCGGTAACTGGTGCCGGCAGTGCCGGCGCCGCCACCGTGCAGCGCATCGAGCCGTTCGGCGATCGGCGCGAGCGCAGCGAGGATCTCGTCGCCCCATTCCGTCAGCGTCACCGCCGCGTCGAAGCGCTCCAGCCGCAGCCCCGGCTCGCGCCCGCTGGCTGCCACGCGTTGTTGGTTGCGTGCGAGTGCGCCGATCTCGCCCTGCGTGTCGGGCGGGCTTGCGGTGAGCAGGCAGTGGAGCAAGAACATGTCGATGAACTGCATCGTCTGCGCGTTGATGCCCACCGGCTCGAACGGGTCGAGGTCCATGCAGCGCACCTCGACGTATTCGACACCGCGCTCACGCAGCGCATGCAGCGGTCGCTCGCCCGGAAAGATCACGCGCTTCGGGCGGATCGTGCCGTAGAACTCGTTCTCGATCTGCAACAGGCTGGTCGCGAGCTGGTTGTAATCACCACCCGGGTTGCGGATGCCCACAGCTTCGTACGCCGGATACGGTTTCGTCAGCGCCTCCTGCAGCGAGGCGGCGTAACCCTCGAGGCTGTTGTAGCTCACCGAGAGCGTCGATTGCGCGTCGCTCTGGTAGCCCAGCCGCCCCATGCGCAGCGAAGTGCCGTGCGGCATGTGCAGCGTGTGGTTCTTGAGCTTTTGCAGCTCGTGATCGCGCCCCGCGACGAAGCTCGAACACAGGGCCGGCGAAGCGCCGAACAAATACAGCAGCAAAAACGACTCGCGCCTGAAATTGCGAATCAACCCGAAGTATTCGTCGGTCGTGATGCCGGGCATCGACCAGTTGTAGTGAATGCCCGAGATCGTCTGCATGCGCCGGCCGTAACGGTGGCCCAGGCCCATGCGGTAGACGCTCTTCGCGCGGCCGACGTTCGACGACCCGTAGCGGCCGATCGGAATCGTCTCGTCGGTGGGCAGCCCGCACGGCATGCTCGAGACCCACAGCATCTCGTCGCCCAACGCTTGCATTGCGCGGTAGCTGAACTGGTGGATCTGCGTGAGCTCGTCGGCACACGCCTGTGCGCTCGGGTGCACGCCGGTGACGAACTCGAGCTGCGACTCGCTGAAGTCGGTCGTGATGTGCGGGTGCGTCAGCGCCGAGCCGAGCGCGGCCGGGTGCGGCGTGAGCGCGAGGCCACCATCGGGCAACGCGCGCAGGCTTTCTTTCTCCACGCCACGGCGCATCTCGCGCAGGCGCGCGTCGGGCAAATCGCGCAGGCGTTTGGTCGGACCGCCCATGCGGCTTCTCCTCGGAACTCTCTGGGGCCGCACGGTAACAGACCTTCGATTTGCCTGCCGGCGCAGGGAACCGCCGCTTCAGACGCCTGGATGGCTGGCCTCGGTCACGGGCACGCTCACCCGCGCGCCCGCTTCCGGTAAAGGCGCAGGCAAGCCCTTGCATTCCTCGAACAGCCGCACCCTGCAGCTCGCGCAGATGCCGCGGTCGAGCTTGTTGAAAATCGTCGCGATCGCAATGCGCTTGGTCGCAAAGACGTGGTCGGTGCCGAGCGCTTCACGAAAGCCCAAGCGCTGCCAGAGTTCGAGCACCGGCGGGCGCGGCCGGTGGAAGTACAGGTCGCCGCCCGCGGCGCGGCGCTTGACCAGTTCATCGCGCCACAGCTCGGCGGCCGGCACGTCGATGAAGTTCATGCTCTTGGCCATCACCAGCAGGTGCTTCGCCGACTCGGCACGAAGGTCGCGCAGTTGGTCGGCCACGTGTGGCACCGCACCGAAATAGACCTCGCCTTCCATGCGGATCATCTTCAGCTGCGGGCACTCGGGCAATGGCGCGGCCACGTCGGCGAGCACGACGAAGGGGCGGTCGTGCTCACCGCCCTTTGCAACGGATGTGTCGAAGCCCATCACGCGCATGAACGGGCGCGAGGTTCGGTACAGGTAGGTCACCAGCGACAGGATCGTGCCGAGCAGGATCGCCATCTCGATGCGGATCGTCATCGTCGCCAGCCCCGTGACGAACGCGATCACGAAGTCTTGCCGGCTGTCATGCCACAGGCGCCGCCAGCCGGGAATGTCGAACAGCAACCACGCGATCAGCAGCAGCAGCCCGGCAATCGCCGGCAGCGGGATCAGTGCCAACAACGGTGACGTGAAAGCGATCAGCAGCAGCAGCCACAACGATGCGAACACCGCCGCCAGCGGCGTGCGCGCGCCAGCTTCGAAGTTCGGCATCGAGCGGTTCAGCGAACCGCACGACACGTACGACGAGAAGAAGCCGCCGACGATGTTCGACAGCCCTTGGCCGCGAAACTCGCGGTTCGCGTCGATCGCCTGACCAGAGCGCGACGCCACCGCCTTTGCGATCGAAATCGATTGACCGAGTGCGACGATCGTCAGCGCGAACGCGATCGACAGCAGTTCGGGGATGCTGCCGAGCTCGATGCCCGGCCAGTGAAAGCGCGGCACGATCGGCGGAACGCTGCCGATCACCGCGACCTTGTGCGGCTCGAGCCACGCCAACCACGGTGGCCAGGCCCATGCGCTGTTCAGCAGCGCCGCAATCCCGGTGCCCGCCGCCAGCCCGACCAGCATGTGGGGCCACTTCGGCAGCGCGCGCCGAAGTACCAGCGCGACCGCCAATGTGGATGCGCCGACCCCTACCGCGCCCAGGCTCACGGCATTCAGGTTCGCGCCGACGTGCACCAACAGCGCGCCGGTGCCGTGCTGCTCGGGCCCGCGCAGGCCAAGCAGGTCGGTCAACGAATGCACCGCGATCAGTGCGGCGGCGCCGGTCATGAAGCCACGCAGCGCCGACGGCGAGATGAAGTTCGCGATCGAGCCGAGCCGCAGCACGCCGATCAGCCATTGCATCAGCCCGACCAGCACCGTGACCGCGAGCGCGAACTGGATGTAGGCCGGCGAGCCGACCACCGCGAGCGGTGCGAGCGTGGCGAACAGTGCGAGCGAGTTCGCATTCGTCGGCCCCGAGACCACGTGCAGGCTGGAGCCGAACAGCGCCGCGATGATGCACGGCACGATCGCGGTGTACAGGCCGTACTCGGGCGGCAGGCCGGCCAGCGTGGCGAACGCGAAGGCCTGCGGCAGCACCAGCAAGGCGCCGAGGATGCCGGCGATCAGGTCGGCACGCACGGTGCTTTTGTCGACCCGGCCCACCCAGGTGCCGAACGTGCGCGTGAGGAGTTCGGCAATCATCGACGTCGATTGTGCCGCCGCACCGGCCGACGCTGGTCACTTACCATCGGCGCTTGTCCTGAACCGGCCTTCACGATGCCCGCACCGACGAACCCGCACCAAGCCGCGCTGGCGCAATACCGCCGCCGCGCGGCGGTCTACGACGTCGAGCTCGCGCTGTTCGAACCGGTACGCTGCGCGGCGGTGGCCAGGCTCGGGCTGCGCCCTGGCGACACCGTGATCGACGCCGGCTGCGGCACCGGCCTGAGCCTGCCGCTGCTGCGCGCTGCCGTCGGTGCGCGCGGCCGCATCATCGGCATCGAGCAATGCCCCGAAATGCTCGCGAAGGCACGCGAGTGCGTGCGGCAGCATCGCTGGCACAACGTGACGCTGATCGAGGCCTCGGCCGAAGAGGCCGAGATCGAACCCGCGACGACCGAGCCTGCGGCGAAAAATCAGGCCGACGCCGCCCTCTTCCACTTCACGCACGACATTCTGCGCGCGCCCGCGGCGCTCGCCAACGTCATGCGCGCGCTGCGGCCGGGCGCGAGCGTCGTCGCCTGCGGCCTGAAGTGGTCGGCACCGTGGGCCTGGCCAGTGAACCTGTTCGTGCTCGGCGCGGCGCTGCATTCGGTCAGCTCGCTCGGCGGGCTCGCGCGGCCGTGGAGCCTGCTGGCCGATCGGCTCGACGACTTCGAGGTCGACAGCGCCGCGGCGGGCGCGGTTTTCGTCGCCCGCGGCAGGCTGCGCGCGGCGGCTTCGATGGAACGATAAGGCAAAAGGAAACACGCCCATGCGCATCCGCGAGATGGCCACCGGCCTGCAGTTTCCCGAAGGCCCGATCGCGATGCGCGACGGCTCGGTGCTGCTGGTCGAGATCGCGCGCGGCACCTTGAGCCGCGTGATGCCGGACGGCCGCGTGCGCGTCGTCGCCACGCTCGGCGGTGGCCCGAACGGCGCCGCGATCGGGCCTGACGGCGCGGTCTACGTCTGCAACAACGGCGGCTTTCGCTGGGCCACCGAAATCGACGGCACGCACCGGCCGATCGGCCAGGCCGACGACTACGCCGGCGGCCGCATCGAGCGTGTCGACCTGAACACCGGCAGGTTCGAGCGGCTCTACGTCACCGTGGAAGGCCTCGGCCTGCGCGGCCCGAACGACATCGTGTTCGACGCGCATGGCGGGTTTTATTTCACCGACCTCGGCAAGGTACGCGAGACCGAATTCGACCGCGGCGGCGTGTTCTACGGCCAGCCCAACGGCAGCGGCGCGCGCGTGATCGCGCGCCCGGTGATGACACCCAACGGCATCGCGCTCGCACCCGACGGCAACACGCTTTACTACGCCGAGACCGAAGGCGCGCGCGTCTGGTCGTTCGACATCACCGCGCCGGGCCGGGTGCGCAAAGACGCCTGGCCCTCGCCGCAGGGCGCGAAGATGCTCTGCGCCTCGCCCGGCGGCCACTGGCAGCGCTTCGACTCGATGGCGGTCGACGCGAACGGCAACTTGTGCGTCGCGACGTTGATGCACGGCGGCATCAGCATCGTCTCGGCCGATGGCCGCACGGCGAGCCATGTGCCGCTGCCCGATCGATTCGTCACCAACATTTGCTTCGGCGGCAAGGACATGCGCACCGCGTACGTCACGCTGTCGGGCAGCGGGCGCCTGATCGCGATCGACGACTGGCCAGTGCCTGGCCTGGCGCTGAACCACGAAGGCTGACCCCGGCGGTTCAGTGCAGCAGTGCGATCTGGGCCCGACCGAAAGTCGGAGATTCCCGCTTGACAGCAACGGCCCGAAACGTCGACCATTTGGAAGTCGGGGTTTTTCCTGGCGCAAGAGAGTTTTCAGTCTCGAAGATTGGCACCGAGCAGCGCTTGCACAAGCCTGCGCGAGAGCACAAAGCGTCAAGGAGAGAGCGATGCAATCTGCCGAAAAATCCCCATCGCTTCACCCACACGGCCGTGGCCATGCAAGCGCCGATCGTTCGACCTGGCTGTCGACGCTGACCTACCGGAGCCACGCAGTCGGTCCGATGTCGGAACTCGAACTCCAACGGCTGCTTCGGTCCGCTCAGACACGCAATCGCCAAGAGGGCATCACGGGCCTGCTGATTTACGACAATGGCCGCTTCTTTCAGTGGCTCGAAGGTCCTGCCGAGGGCGTGGCGAAGGTCTGGGAGTCTTTAAAGCACGATCGCCGGCACACCGCCATCGAGATCATGAGCAACGAACCCACGCCGGTGCGTTGCTTCGCTGACTGGGACATGAAACTCTGCAAACGTCCCGCAGCGGGTGATTCGTCGCCCGGGGGTGCATTCGACATCACGCCCGAACTCATCGAGGACCTGTACCGCGATCCCGATGCAGCACCGGCATTGCTTGCACGCCTGGCGCCGATACCGCCGGCCGTTGCACCATTCTTGTTCGTCGACAGGCCGACCGGGCCGGCGCTGGCGGCATTGGTCAAGCACCTGGTGATCCCGCGGCTGGTGGCCCGGCATGCTCAAACTGCGCAGCCGGCCCTTCCTGCCGTCCACCGGCGCGCCGCCGAATTGGCCCGCCTGCTGATCGCAGTCGACCCCTCGGGGGCGAGAGCGTTGATGGTCCGGCTGCAACCCGGTGCACTCTCCGCCGAACTGGCCGAGCCCACGGCACGCGCGCTGGGTGATCTGTGGCAAGCGGACGAGTGCACCGAGCTCGACATCACTTTCGGCCTCGGCCGCCTGCAGACCGCGATGCGCCAGATGGGCGCTGGCATCTTGCGGCAAACGCTGCCCGCACCGCTCGCGGTGCTGGTCGCGCCGGCTCCCGGCGAGGGCCACATCCTGCTCGCAGCGCTGGACGCCGATGTGCTCTGGCACGCCGGCTGGGACACCGATGCCGAGTTCCCGGTCGACGACGCCGCGCTCGGTGACATGCTCGCCGGCAGCTGGTTCGATGCGCTCGACCTCTCGCTCAGCGCCACCTTCCGGCGCGAGCATCGCCTGCCACGACTGGCCGCGACGATCGCGAGCGCGCGTGCCGCGTCACGCAACCCGGCGCTGGTGATCGTGGTCGGTGGCCGTGTGTTCGGCGAACCGGGCGACGCCGACGTTCACGTCGGCGCCGATGCGAACGTCGCGTCGAGCGCGCAGGTCGAATCCATGATCCTGCATGGCCTGAACGCGCGCGCCGCAGCCGCATGAAACGGGCGATTCGGTAACGGCACGCCCCGCCGTCACGAAACCACTTGGTAGTACAGGTTCTGCGGGTGCTTCGCTTGCGCGAAGAAGAACCAGCGCTCGGCGACCAGACCCGGCACCTGGCAGCTCACGGCGAGCACCCACGGCAGCACGGCGCCGGTGGCCACGCCCCACAACGCCAGCGCCGCCGGCAGCGCAAAACCCAGCACGATGAAGCCGAGCTTGACCTGCTTGAGCAAGGTCAGCGCGCGCCCATGGAAAAACTCGCGCGTGTTGAACGAGCCGGCCGACATGCCCATCGATTTCTGCACCAGGTTCGGCGAGTGGATGCCGGTCGCAGACTGGAGCGTCGACCGGTGCTTGAGCGTCGCGTTGTGGCGCAGCGAGAACGCGCGAGTGGCCCACGCGACCAGCGTGACGGCGAGCGCGCACGGGCCGCTCACCTGCAACAGCGCGGCTTCGCCCGCTGCCGCCGCGAGCGCGCTTGCCATGATCAGCCCCGATGACAAGCCGATCAGCGTGAAGTTGACCAGCGTCAGCGGCTGCGCCCACTCCTGGATGAAACGCAGGCAGGCATAGATCATCGCGGTGCAGTACCAAAGCACAGCCGCGACGACGATCGCCGCGAGCGGCAGCAGCGGCGCGCTCTTGCCCATGTCGATGCCGGCCCGCAGCGCGAGCCACCACAGCGCGATCACGCCGATGAAGGCCGGCATCACGATCACCTCGCGCGAGAGCCACGAGGTGCGCCACATCAGCACCGCACGCCAGGCGCGCTCGGGCCGGCCGAGGTGCGCGAACGATGCGCCGAGGCCGATCAGCAGCATCACCTCGGCAAGGACCAGCACTGCGCCGATGAAGCCGGGCGCGATCGGCACACCGGCGAGCAGCGCGAGCGCGAGCGTGACGACGAGCCCCTGCGCGGCACCGGCGATCGTCGTGAAGATCACGACCGAGAACGCGGGGTTCACGCGCAACCTCCGA
>JANMWQ010000563.1:0-4843 GCA_031394085.1 Rhizobacter sp.
GCACTGCGTGTGGTACGCCATCTCGTCGAGCCCGACAGGCAGCGTGCTCGCGTGGCCCTGCAGCACCATGCCGAGCGAATCGCCGACCAGCAGCACGTCGACACCCGCGGCGTCGAGCAGCCGCGCGAAGCTCGCGTCGTAGCAGGTCAGCATCGCGATCTTCTCGCCCGCCGCATGCATCGCGCGCAGGCGGTGCAGCGTGACGGGTTTGCGGGCCTGGCTCACGCGCTCGCCCGCAAGTCGAGCCGCTCGAACAGCGCCCGGTCGCGCGCCGCCTGCGGGTTCGCGGTGGTCAGCAATCTGTCGCCGTAGAAGATCGAGTTGGCGCCGGCCGCGAAACACAGGGCCTGCACCGCGTCGTCCATCTGTTCGCGCCCCGCCGAGAGCCGCACCATCGCGGTCGGCATCGTGATGCGCGCGACCGCGATCGTGCGCACGAACTCGAACGGATCGATGGCTTCGGTGCCGGCCAGCGGCGTGCCCGGCACCTGCACCAGGTTGTTGATCGGCACCGACTCGGGATGCGGCTCGAGGTTGGCGAGTTGCGCGATCAGCCCGGCGCGCTGCGCACGGCTTTCGCCCATGCCGACGATGCCACCGCAGCACACCTTGATGCCCGCCGCGCGCACCTGTTCCAGCGTGTCGAGCCGGTCCTGGTAGGTGCGGGTGCCGATGATCGAACCGTAGAAATCAGGCGCGCTGTCGAGGTTGTGGTTGTAGTAGTCGAGCCCGGCATCCTCCAGCGTGCGCGCCTGCTCGGCGTCCAGCATGCCGAGCGTCATGCAGGTCTCCAGGCCGAGTGCCTTCACCTCTTTGACCATCGCGGCCACGCGCGGCATGTCGCGCGCTTTCGGGCTGCGCCAGGCGGCGCCCATGCAGAAGCGCGTCGCGCCCTGCGCCTTCGCGGCGCGCGCCGCATCGACCACCTCGCCCAGCGGCATCAGCTTTGTCGCGTCCACGCCGGTCTCGAAGCGGGCCGACTGCGGGCAGTAGGCGCAGTCCTCCTCGCAGCCGCCGGTCTTGATCGACAGCAGCGTCGACAACTGCACGGCGCTCGGGTCGAAATGCGCGCGGTGCACTTGCTGGGCGCGAAAAATCAGGTCCATGAACGGCAGCGCGAAGCAGGCCTCGACCGCGGCGATCGACCAGCGCGCGGCCGCGTCAGGCCGATGGCGATGCAAGGGCGACATATCGACGGTGCGGGTCGTGCTCATGGTGGCGGGCTCGTGCTCTCGAACAGGCGGCAGCAAGCCACGGCCCCGGTTGTTGAATGAAGTCAGCGCGATTGTGCGGCATGGTCGCCAGCGCCGATGTCAGGCGCGGCGAGCAACCCCTTGCGCGTCGATCCACGGCGCCAACGCCGCGGCACCGGCGGGCGACAAGGTCAACGCACGCGAGCCGGCCCGACGGGCCAACCACTTGCGCTCGATGCCGTGGTCGAGCAGGGCCGTGGCGAGCGTTCCGGCGAGGTGGTCGCGCCGCTCCGACCAATCGAGGCACGGATGCGCGAAGCGCCGCGCGGCCGATGGCGGCATCGGCGCGTCGGGCAAGGGCACGCCGAGTGCACCCAACTCGGCACAGCCCTCCGGCGTGAGCCGAAAGTGCCCGGCCTCCGGCACGATCGATCCGCGCCGCAACAGCCCCTCGAACAGCGCGACGCCGAGTTCGCCCGCCAAGTGGCGGTAGCAGGTGCGCGCGGCCTTCAGCGGCTTGTACGCGCCCTGCGCCCATTTGTCGGCACTGGCGCTGCGCTCGGCAACGAACGACAGCGCCTCGAGCGCGTGCGCCACGTCTTCGCCCGCGAGCCGCAGGTAGCGGTGCCGGCCCTGCGTGCGCAGCACGATCAGCTCGGCGTCGAGCAGCTTGGCAATGTGCGTGCTCGCGGTCTGCGCGCTGACGCCCGCGGCCGCGGCCAGTTCGCCGGCGGCGAGAAACTCGCCGCCCATCAGCGCCGACAGCATGCGCGCGCGTGTCGGGTCGCCGATCATCGAGGCGACCTTCGCGAATCGAGGTTCGGGTGAAATCGTCATCGTGGTCGGCCTCGAAAATGCAGTCGAATGGTCGACACCCGATGATGCGGCGGCGGCGCGGCCGGTGGCTTCGGCGCGCGTCGAAACATCCGTCACACGTTGTCGTAGAGTCCGCCTCCATGACCACCCCGCAAGTCATCGGCGCCGTGCTCGCGGCCATGCTGCTGTTCTGGGCCGTCGGCGCCTACAACCGGCTGGTGCGGCTGCGCGGCGCGATCGTGCGGCAGTTCGCGCCGGTCGACCTGCAGTTTCGGGCGCGCCACGCGCTGCTGCTGCAGTTGCTCGACGCGCTCGCCCCGGTGCTGACCAACGCCGCGCCGCGCATCGAGGCGCTGCGCGCGGCCTGCCTGCAGGTCGAGGCGGCGTGCGCGCACGCGAAGCTGCGGCCGGGCGCGACCGGTGCGGTCACGAGCCTGCGGCTCGCCGACGAGATTTTGACCGAGGCGCGCGCCCGGCTGCCGGTGCAGAGCGCTCCCGGCAGCGAGCTCGCGGCGCTGAACACGCAGCTGCTGGCGAGCGACGCGACCCTGGCGTTCGCACGCCGCCAGTTCGACGATGCGGTCTCCGAATACAACCGCGCCGTGAAGCAGTTCCCGACCCTGCTGCTGGTCGGCCTGTTCGGGTTTCGCAGCGCAGCCACACTCTGAGGCTTGGCACTTCTCCGGGGCACCATGGCCGACACCGAATCATCGAACGCAGCCGCCGCACAGCTCGAGCGCGCCGCGGTCGATCACCTGTCGCGCCTGAACGGCACGCAGGAGCTGCAGGCCGTGGTGCTCGCGCTGCTGCTGCCGGCCGGCAGCCGGCGCGCCGCACGCGCCTTCGAGATCGAGACCGAAGGCACACCTGGCGCCGAGGCGCTGCGTGTGCAGGCGAGCCAACTGTCGGGGCCGGCGCGGCTGCCCTGGTTCGAGACGCTGGTGACGCGCATGCGCGCCCAGCCGCTCGCGGCACGCCAGGCGCTGCTCGAAGCCACGCGCCGCGTGATGGGGGCGCGCGGCACGGTCCGGCCGATCGACCGGCTGCACTGGCTCGCGATGCGCCAGCGCCTCGGCGGCGCCACCGGCACCGGCGCACGCCGTGCCGCTTCGGCCGACCTCTCGCGTCTGCCGCAAGCCGACGTGTCGGCGATCGCCGCGTACAGCGCGTTCCTCTCGCGCTTGGTGCCGGTCGATGCCACCGCGTGGCCAGACAACCGCGCGGACAACCCCGCGCCCGGCATCGCCTGGTACGACGCGGCGCTGCTGCCGTGGCAGGCCCACGCGACGATCCCGCCCTGCGCGCCGCCCGACACCGACGGCCTGGTGCATGCGCTGGAGGAACTGCAGGCGCTGCCGTGGATGCAACGCCCGATGCTGGTTCGCGGCTGGGTCACCAGCGCGCTGCTGCACAGCCGGTACGGGCGCCTCGACGGCACCGCAGCCGACGCGCTGCGCCTCACCTGCGCGCTGCTCGATTCGCCCCTGCCGCCCGAACTCGCGCGACACTACGGCGTTACCGCGCAGGAGATCCCCCGATGAAACTCGCCTTGTTCGCCGTCGCGGCGCTGTTCACCGCCGCCCCGGCGCTTGCGCAGGACGCGACCGCGCTGCGCGAGCGCAGCCTCGCCGCCACCTGCGCGCAATGCCACGGCACCGACGGCCATGCGCCGCCCGGCTCCGCGATGACCTCGCTCGCCGGCATGCCGGCGCCGTACCTCGTCGAGCAGATGCTGGCCTTCAAGAGCGGCGTGCGCCCCGGCACGGTGATGACGCAGCTCGCCAAGGGCTACAGCGACGCGCAGATCGCGCAGCTCGCGGCGTACTTCGCCCGCGTGACGGTGGCCGCTGCGCCGATGATCAAGCCATGAAGCGCCGCGACCTGCTCAAGCTCGCAGGCGCATCCGCCGGCCTCGGCGTGATCGCGAGCACGGGCCTCGCCGGCTGCACGATGAACCCGATCGGCGCGCCCGACACCGCACGCGTGCTCGTCGTCGGCGGCGGCTACGGCGGCGCCACGGCCGCGAAGTACGTGCGCCTGATGTCGCGGCACACGATCGACGTGGTGCTGGTCGAGCCCGAGGCCGCGTTCGTCTCGTGCCCGATGTCGAACCTGGTGCTGAGCGGCGACCGCGCGCTGACCGACATCACGCGCCCCTACGACACGCTCGGCGCGCTGCACGGCGTGCGGGTGGTGCATGACAGGGTCGCGCGCATCGACCCGGTCGCGCGCGTCGCGGTGCTCGCCTCGGGCGGCACACTGCGCTACGACAAGCTGGTGCTGTCGCCCGGCGTCGAGATGGTCTGGGACGATGTGGCCGGCCTGCGCGCCGCGAACCAGCAGGGCCGCATCCTGCAGGCCTGGAAGGCCGGGCCCGAGACACTCGCGCTGCGCCGGCAACTCGAAGCCCTGCCCGACGGCGGCGTGTTCGCGATCACTGTTCCCCTGGCGCCCTACCGCTGCCCGCCCGGCCCTTACGAGCGCGCCTCGTTGGTCGCGAGCTACTTCAAGACCGCCAAGCCGAAATCGAAGGTGCTGATCCTCGATGCGAACGAAGACGTGACGAGCAAGGGCGCGCTGTTCAAAAAGGTCTGGGCCGAGTCGTACAAAGGCATGGTCGAGTACCGGCCGCAGCACAACGCGACCGCCGTCGATGCCGCGACCAACACCGTCAAGTTCGAGATCCAGGACGACGTGCGCGCCGACGTGCTCAACGTGCTGCCACCGATGCGCGCCGGTGCCATCGCGGTGCAAACCGGCCTGGCGAACTCGAACGCGCGCTGGTGCAACGTGAACTGGCTGAACTTCGAATCGACCGCCGCGCAGCACATCCA
>JANMWQ010000630.1:0-3149 GCA_031394085.1 Rhizobacter sp.
CCACTGCACGTCGGGCCACAAATCCAGGCTGGGCGGGGTCATGAAAGCAGGGCCGCTGCCGTCGAGCACAAAGTGCGCATGGCGCGTGGCGGCGCAGTTAGGGATCATCGCAACCGGCTTGCTCGCGGCGTGCGTGGGGTACATCGCGATCTTCACGTCGAGCACCGTCGTCAGGCCGCCCAGGCCCTGCGCGCCGATGCCCAGCGCGTTGATCTTGTCGCACAGCTCGATGCGCAGTTCCTCGACCTTGTTCTGCGGGCCACGGGCCTTCAGCTCGTACATGTCGATGTCGTCCATCAGGCTCTGCTTGGCGAGCAGCATGGCGCGTTCGGCCGTGCCACCAATGCCGATGCCCAGCATGCCCGGCGGGCACCAGCCGGCGCCCATCGTCGGCACCGTCTTCATGACCCAGTCGACCAGCGAATCGCTCGGGTTCATCATCACGAACTTGCTCTTGTTCTCGCTGCCGCCGCCCTTGGCCGCGACCTGCACGTCGACCGTGTGGCCCGGCACCAGCGTCATGTGGATCACGGCGGGCGTGTTGTCTTTCGTGTTCTTGCGCTCGAAGTGCGGGTCGGCCACGATGCTCGCGCGCAGCACGTTGTCGGGGTTCAGGTAGCCCCGGCGCACGCCGTCGTTCACGGCCTCTTCGATGCCCGACGGAAAGCCCTCGAACCGAACGTCCATGCCGATCTTCAGAAACACGTTGACGATGCCGGTGTCCTGGCAGATCGGGCGGTGGCCCTCGGCGCACATCTTCGAGTTGGTCAGGATCTGCGCGATCGCATCTTTGGCGGCCGGGCTCTGCTCGGCCTCGTAGGCGCGCGCGAGGTGCCGGATGTAATCGGCAGGGTGGTAGTAGCTGATGTACTGCAGTGCGGCGGCGACGCTTTCGACGAGATCAGCGTAGCGAATCGTGGTGGTCATAAGTGGGCTCGTTGACAATGCCGTTGAAGTTTACTGAACCAGGGAAGAGCACGTGATCAGCAGCATCCGGCGTTTCATCACCTCCGAATCGGCGGGTGGCATCGTGCTCGCGCTCGCGGCCGGCGTCGCGCTGATCGTGAGCAACTCGGCGCTCGGCCCGGCCTACCGCGAGTTCATCGGCATGCGCGGTGAGGTGCGCGTCGCGACCGACGGGTTGGTGTTTTCCAAACCGCTGCTGTTGTGGGTCAACGACCTGTGGATGGCGGTGTTCTTCTTCGTCGTCGGGCTCGAGATCAAGCGCGAGGTGCTGGCCGGCGAACTCGACACGGTAAAGAAAGCGCTGCTGCCGGCCGCGGCCGCGCTCGGCGGCATGGTCATGCCGGCGCTGATCTACGCGGCCCTGAACCACGGCGATGCGCAAGCGCTGCGCGGCTGGGCGATCCCGATGGCGACCGACATCGCGTTCGCGCTCGGCATCCTGATGCTGCTCGGCTCGCGCGTGCCGGTGTCGTTGAAGGTGTTTCTCACGGCAGTGGCGATCATCGACGACCTCGGCGCGATCGCCGTCATCGCGGTGTTCTACACCGATCACCTGTCGATGCCGATGCTGGCCGCCGCGGGTGGCGGTGCCTTGCTGTTGCTGCTGTTGAACCGGTGGCGCGTCAGCAGTGTCGGTCCGTACGTGGTGATCGGCCTCTTTGTCTGGGTGTGCGTGTACAAGTCGGGCATCCACGCGACGCTCGCCGGCGTGGTCACCGCGATGGCGATCCCGATGCGCGACGACGCTGGCGGCTCGCCGCTGCAGACTGCCGAGCACGCGCTGCACCCGTGGGTCGCGTTTGCCGTGCTGCCGATGTTCGCGTTCGTCAACGCCGGCGTGAACCTGCAAGGCGTATCGCTCGGCACGCTCGCGCAAGGCGTTCCGCTCGGCATCGCGCTCGGCCTGGTACTCGGCAAGGCGATCGGTGTGTTCGGTGCCTCGTGGCTGGTGATGCGCCTCACCGGCGCCGGGCTGCCGGCAGGCGCGAGCAAGCAGCAGTTCTTCGGCGTGTGCGTGCTCTGCGGCATCGGTTTCACGATGAGCCTGTTCATCGGCGGGCTCGCGTTCGCGGGGCAAGACCCGGGCTTTGATACCCAGGTCAAGCTCGGCGTGCTCGGCGGCTCGCTGATCGCCGGGCTGCTCGGTGCCACGCTGCTGCTCAGTGCGCGGCCGGCGTCGACGCGTTGAGCAGCTTGTCGGTGTAGGCGATCGCGATCGCCGAGAGCAAGAAGGCGACGTGGATGATGGTTTGCCACATCAACACCTCGGGCTTCATGTTGGCCGCGCTGATGAAGCTCTTGAGCAAGTGGATCGAACTGATGCCGATGATCGCGGTGCCGAGCTTGACCTTGAGCACCGAAGCGTTCACGTGGCTCAGCCACTCGGGCTCGTCGGGGTGGCCTTCGAGGTGCATGCGGCTGACGAAGGTCTCGTAGCCACCGACGATCACCATGATCAGCAGGTTCGAGATCATCACCACGTCGATGAGCGCCAGCACCGCCAGCATGATCACGGTCTCGGTCAGCTTCGGCACCTGCTGGCCGATGACGGCGCCGGCCGCGTTCTTGATGTCCGGGAACTGGTAGCCCATGCCCTCGACCAGCGCGGCCAAGGCCTCCTTGTTGCCGAACGCCGCTTCGATCAGGTGAACCAGTTCGACCCAGAAGTGGAACACGTACACGCCCTGCGCCAGGATCAAACCCAGGTACAACGGCAGTTGCAGCCAGCGGCTCATGAAGATGAAGGCCGGCAGCGGGCGCAGCTTCACGCCGGGCTTCGGAACGAGGGGGTCGGGGTGTTGGGCCATGTGGGTCGGAGAGTCGAGAGATACTGCGCGAAATTGTAGGTGTCGAATGTTCGCGGGCAGAGTAAGCCCTTCGTAAGAGCAAGTGCCTAACCTTTGCAGCAAAGCCGTAGTCCGGGGCCGCCCCAACACACTGGAGACACAGCCATGAGCGCATCCGAAAGCCACGTGTACAACCCGTCCGCCGCGGCGATGAAAGACGCGCACGTGTCCGGCATGGACGCTTACCGCGCGCTCGTCGCCGAGGCCGATGCCGACCACGAGGCGTTCTGGGCCCGCCAGGCGCGCGAGTTGCTGAGCTGGAAAAAACCGTTCACCAAAGTGCTCGACGACAGCGCCGCGCCGTTCTACACATGGTTCGAGGACGGCACGCTCAAC
>JANMWQ010000633.1:0-2512 GCA_031394085.1 Rhizobacter sp.
CCCTTCGACAAGCTCAGGGCGAACGGTTTCTTCGCGAACGCCTGCCTCGGCCACGGGGTTGAAATGCTCATGAGCGTCACTTCTGCTTCTTCCGGGCGCACTGCGCTGCTCGCCGGCGCGACCGGCCTGATCGGCCGCGCGCTGCTGCCGCTGTTGCACGCCAGCCCGTCGTATGCGCACACGCACGTGCTCGTCCGGCGTGCGGCGGTAGGTGTCGCGGTCGACGCGCGCACCACGTTTCACGTCGTCGATTTCGCTCGGCTGCCCGAGCTGCCGGCGATCGACGATTGCTACATCGCGCTCGGCACGACGATCAAGGCCGCCGGCTCGCAAGCCGCGTTCCGCGCCGTCGATTTCGACTTCGTCGTGAACACCGCCCGCGCCGCGCGAGCCGCTGGCGCCACGCGCCTCGCGGTCGTCTCCGCGCTCGGCGCCGATCCGTACGCTGCGGTCTTCTACAACCGCGTCAAGGGCGAGATGCAGGCGGCCGTCGGCGCGCTCGGTTTCGAGTCGGTCGTGATCGCGCAACCTTCGCTGCTGCTCGGCGACCGCGCCGCGATCGGCCAGCCCGCGCGCAGCGCCGAGGTCTGGGCCGCGCGCCTGCTCGCCCCGGCGATGTGGCTGGTGCCGCGCGCCGTGCGGCCGATCGCAGCGGCCAAGGTCGCCGCAGCGCTGCTCGCCGCGACGCTCGACGCCTCGCCCGGCGTGCGCATACTGAGCTCGTCACAGATGCAGGGGTAGCCGATCCGGATTTCGCCCGGTGCTAGGATGTTTCGCATGATTGATTGGTCGACCTGCAACGCTGTTGAACGGGACCCCGAGCGCTTCAGCGGAGCGTGGGTGTTCCTCGGCTCGCGCGTACCCGTCGCTGCCTTGTTCGAGAACCTGGAAGACGGTGTTGCAATCGGCGAGTTTCCCCAGTTGTTCCCCGGCGTCACGCTGGCACAGGCGCGCGCCGTACTGGAGCATGCGGCGCACAGTTCGCTTGCGACCGCGTAAGTGCGCGTCCTCTTCGACCAGGGCACCCCCGCGCCGCTGCGGCACTTTTTGGTGGCCCATGAAGTTGCCACGGCTTACGAGCGAGGGTGGTCTACCCAAAAGAACGGCGAGCTGCTTGCGGCGGCAGAACTCGAAGGTTTCGAGGTTCTGGTCACCACAGACACGAACCTCAAGTACCAACAGGATTTGTCTGCTCGCGCCATCGCCATCGTCGTTCTCGGAACCACGAGTTGGCCGCGCATCAAGGCAGCGGCGGACGTCGTCGTCAGCGCAGTGGATGCAGCAGTTCGCGGTACATACGCAGAAATTGCGATCCCTTGAACCAACGGACCCTTCGTTGACGCACGCGCCCAACGGCGTCCAGCCCCGATCCACACCAACGCGAGACGTCGCCGGACCGGCGCTCGGCGGCTTGTCGACCGCATTCATCGTCACTGACCGCGCCACGCCGATGACGGCCGGCTTCGCGTGCGTGCATGTCGACGCGCAGTGCCTCGTCGCGATCAAGCCGAGCGGCCTGCTCTCGGTGCCGGGTCGCGGCGAACTCGCGCACGATTGCCTGGCGCTACGCGTGCAGGCGGCGTTCGCGGATGCGCTGGTCGTGCACCGGCTCGACATGTCGACCTCGGGGCTGATGTTGTTCGCGCGCGGTGCGGCGGCGCAGCGCGCGCTGAGTGCCGCGTTCGCCGCGCGCGAAATGCACAAGCGCTACATCGCCATCGTGCACGGGCATTTCGAATCGGCGCAAGGCGAGATCGACCTGCCACTCAGCGCCGACTGGCCGAACCGGCCGAAGCAGAAGGTCGACCGCGAATCCGGCAAACCGTCGCTGACGCGCTGGCGCGTGCTCGCGTTCGACGCCGCGCGCAACGCGACGCGGCTCGAACTCGAACCCGTCACCGGCCGCGCCCACCAGTTGCGCGTGCACCTGCTCGCGGTTGGGCACCCGATCCTCGGCGATGCGCTGTATGCGCCGCCCGAGGTGCTCGCACAGGCCGATCGGTTGCTGCTGCATGCGATTTCGCTGCGCTTCGCGCACCCGCACACCGGCGAGCCGATCGCGCTCGAATCCGTAGCGCCGTTCTGAGCCGATCAAGCCTCGTCGCGCTTGTGCTTGGCCCGCTCGCGGCCGGCCCGCCCGCGCGCCTTCCAGATCGCGACCTGCTGCTGGCGCTCGAGCACGCTCATCGTGTCGCGGCGCGCCTCGCGCAGCAGCTTGTGGTAATTCTTCACGCGGTCGGCCGGCACGCTTTCGCGCACTGCGCATCCGGGTTCGTCGACGTGCTGGCAGTCGCGAAAACGGCATTGCGCCGCGAGCGACTCGATGTCACCGAACGCGGCCGCGAGCGTCGCCTCGTCGACATCGGGGCGGAGTGCCCGCAGCCCCGGCGTGTCGATCACGCAGGCGCCACCGGGCAGGCGGTGCAGCGAGCGCGAGGTGGTCGTGTGCTTGCCGCGGCTGTCGTGCGCGCGCACCGCGCCGGTGTCTTGCACCGCATGGCCGAGCAGCGTG
>JANMWQ010000642.1:0-3003 GCA_031394085.1 Rhizobacter sp.
AACGCTGCGGTCCAGTCGAGGTGCGGGAAGATGCCGAACGGCACCGCCTCACCCCACGAGCCCATCAACAGCGGGCGAATGAAGCCGAGCACCAGCATCAACCAGATCGCCGCGGCGAAGGCCCACGCGATGTGCGTGCCCATGCCGAGCGCGCGGGCGCGGCGGTACATGCGGACCCACCAGAGCACCACCGACGCCGTCATGAAGAAGCCCGCCATCAGCCACCAGCCGCCTTGGTTCAGCGGCGGGAAGAGCTTGAGCCCCATGCCCGGCGGCGGTGGTTCGAGCGCGAGCCAGGGCAGCTGTCGCACGAACTGGATCGGGTTCCAGTTGACCGAGGCCAGCATGTTCAGCCCGATGATTTCGATGCAGATGAACATGCACAGCGCCGAGGCCAGCCCGAACCAGCCGAGGTAGATCGGGCCGAGCTGCGCATCGCCGAACTTGCCGAGCCAATGGGCGTGAATCGGCGGGCCTTCGCGCTCGTTGTTGCCAACCGAGAGCGGGATGCCGGCGTAGGCAGGCGCATAGGCCTGCACGCGGGTAAAGATGTTCTGGTACTCAACCATTTCAGTCTCCTGTCGGAGGAATCAAAAGAAGCGCCGGGCCGCCCCAAGCTTCTTTTGCTCCCCTCGGGGGGCGGGCGCCGCGCAGCGGCGACCTTGGGGTCGTCGTTAACTCCAGATTGGCAGGTTCAGCCACCAGTTCCACCATTCGGGCCAACCGCGGGTCCAGAAGGGGCCGCTGATGACGATGCACACGGCGCTCCAGAAACCCGCCGAAAGCGCGAGAAACAGGCCGAGGCGGTGGATGCCCAGCGTACCGATCGAGTAGCCGATGGTGTCGCGGAAGAAGGTGTTCTCGTGCTCCGCGGTCTTGACCGTCTGGCCCTTCGGCGGGCTCGTCGCCGACAGGATCAGGCCGCCGTGCAGCGAGAGCGCGAAGGTCGTCGCGAAGAAGAAGGTCACGGCCAGCATGTGCGCCGGGTTGTAGTGGAAGTGCAGGTACTGGTAACCCGTGTTCGAGACCCAGTCCAGGTGGCTCATGATCCCGTACGGGAACCCATGGCCCCAGGCGCCGAGCAGGATCGGACGCACCACCGTCAGCGTCACGTACGCCAGGATCGCCACCGCGAACGCGAACGGCACGTGGTAGCCGATGCCGAGCTTGCGGCAGATCTCGACCTCGCGCAGCGCCCACGAAACGAACGCACCGATCGCGCAGATGGTGACGAGCTGCCAGAGCCCGCCCTCCATCAACGGCGCCATGCCCAGCCCGTACTTCAGATCGGGTGGCGCGATCGAGATCTGCCACAGGTTCCAGGTGCCGCCTTGCGAGGCGCCCCAGACGATCAGCAGCGTGCCCACCACCGCGAAGAACGCCGTGGTCACGCCGAAGAAGCTGACAAAGAACGGCCCGACCCAGAAGTCGAACAAGTCACCGCCCATCAGCGTGCCGCCGCGGACCCGGTACTTGCGCTCGAAACTCAGCATCGCCATGACAGGCTCCTCGTCATCCACCCGGATCGGTGCGCGGCCGTCACCGGCCCACGCACCGTCAATCTCATTGCAGCGGACAGGTGCAAGGCGCCACGTCGCGCCCTGCCCGCTTCCTTCGAACTTGCGTTCGCTACTTGGCCGCTGGCGCCGTCGCGGGCGCTGGCATCGGAGACATCTGACCCGACACCGCCATCGCCTTGCGCGGCCCTTCGAGCCAGTTGAATCGGTCGGTGCTCAGCAGGATGAAGTGAATCACCAGTGCCAGCACGAACAAGAAGGTGAACAGGGCGATCAACGTCCTGCGCGGATCGAAAAGCATCCATACACGCCACATGTTGTTTCCTCCTACGCGGTGAATCCGACTGCGATATAGGCCATCGCGACCTCTTTGGCGTCGTGCACGATCGACGCATAGCCGCTCGCACCCGGCAGCCACGGCCGCCATTGCCAGGCCAGGAAGTGCGCGACGACTGCGATCAACGTGAAGATGATGAAACTCGTCATGAAGATTCCGTGAAACTCTTTCGCTTCCTGCTCCGTCAATCCGGACAGGGAGCCTTGCTTGTTGTCAGCCATGCTCTTTCTCCTTCTGGGCCTCGTCGACCCTGTTCGGCCTTTCAGCCAACACCGCGAAATGCCCCCGCGGCGGGGTTTGCTGCAGCGGCTGCTGCGGCAATCTGGTCGGGGCCGCGCCGTTCAAGCGGGCTCCCCTTGTTTGAGTGCGTCGCGCGACTTGGCAACGCGCGCCGCCGTCACGCGTGCTTCGCCGTCGCGTTTGGCGTCGCGCTCGGCGCGGTCGCGCAAGCGCTTGGCGGCAGAGATCTGCACCAGCACCGGCTCGGTCTCGACGAACTCGCCGAGCAGCGCTTGCGCGTCGTCGTCCCACGGCCGCGCCGGTTCGTCGCCGAGGCGCGCGGGCGTCGGGTCGACTTTGTCGAGGTCGGTGCCCAGCGGCAAGATGTGGAACAGCGCATCGAACAACGCGTTGCAGAACTCCTGGATCAGGTAGGTCGCACCGGCATAGCCCATGAACGGCGTGCCGGTGTGGCGGCGAATGATCGGCAGCGGGAACGATGCCGGGATGAAGCTGGTCTTCATCATCCCGCCGCCGCCGATCTCGGCCAGGTACATGCGCTCGTTGTAGCTGCCGTACATCACGAGCGGCGTCTTGTCTTTGGTGAGGCGGCGCACTTCGTCGTTGTCGGTCTTCGCACCGGGTTTGCGCGCGATCGCGAAGTGGCACGGCAGGCCCATCTCGTCTTCGAGAAAGTGGCGGATGCCGCGCGTGTAGGTTTCGTTCGCGACGACCGCAAAGCTCGCGGTGCCGAAGAAGTCTTGCGTGACCGAGCGCCACAAGTCCCAGATCGGCTTGATCGTGCTGTGCTTCTCGCGCTCGATGAAGGGTTCGGGGTCGAGGCCGAGCAACTCGCCCAGCGAACGCAGAAATTTGGTCGTGCTGAGCAGCCCGATCGGCGCCTGCAGATAAGGCCGATCGAGCGCCTCG
>JANMWQ010000649.1:0-6388 GCA_031394085.1 Rhizobacter sp.
CACGAGCGTGGTGCCGGGCCGCGCGCCGTACAGGTCGACCATCGCCTCGCTGACGTAGACCGAGATCGTCTTGCCGTTCCCGCCCGCGGGTGCCGCGACCAACTCACCCACAAGCGGCAGGTTCTTCTCGGGATCGGGCAACGCGCGCGCGATCAGCACGACGGCCGGCTTCGCGGCATCGAGCTGCAACTGCACCACGCGCTGCGATTCGGCCCGCGCCACGCCGGCGATCGACGCCGCGCGGCGTGGCATCTCGGCCGGCAGCGTGACGACATCGCCGGCACCGATCGAGGCCGCGGCGCGCACGTACAGGTCGGCCGGCAGCACCGTGTCGAGCCACTGAGTCACCGACTCGCGAAAGCTCGCGACCATCACCGTCAGCGCGACCGCCAGGCTCAGGCTCGCGACCACGCCGGCGACCGCGATCGTCGCCGTGTGGCGCTGGTGGCGCGCGCGCTCGACCGCCAGCAGCGCGAGCGCGTGGCGTGGCGGCGCGATGCCCTTGAGCAGCATCGCCACGCCGGCCGGCACGCACGCGATGCCGCCGAGCAGCAGGCAGGCCACGCCCACGTAAGCGGCCAGCGGAATGCCGGCGATCGGCGGCAACAGCGACATGGCGACACCGCCGGCCACCAGCGCCGGCCCGAGCCACGCCGGGCTGCCGGCAGCATCGCTCGCAACCAGGCCCTTCAATGCCTGCGCCGGCGCGAGCCGCTGCGCGTCGCGCGCGGGCAGCCAGCCGCCGACCATCGCGGCGACGATGCCGAGTGCGCCGTAGACCGCCGCCGCGCCGGCGTCGAACTGCAGGGCCGGCGCCACACCCGGAAAGTAGCCACCGCCGAGATCGCCGGAGAGCAAGCGCAATGCGAGCGCGGCGAGCGCGGTGCCAAGTGCGAGGCCGAGCACGCTGCCGACCGCGCCGAGCAAGGCTGATTCGGCCAGCACCAGCGCGAGCCGCTCGCGTCCCGAGAGGCCGAGCACGCCGAGTAGCGCGAGTTGCGGCTGGCGCTTCGCCACCGACAACGACAAGATCGAGAACACCAAAAATGCGCCGGTGAAGAGGGCGACCAATGCCAGCACCGTCAGGTTCACGCGGTAGGCGCGCGAGACGTTCGAAACGCGTTGCGCCGCTTCGTCGGGTGCCGCGGCGCGAATGCCCGCGGGCAACTCGAGCTCGCGCAGCACGCTTGCGCGATCGGCACCGGCGCGCAGCCGAACGTCGATGCGCGAGAGGCGGCCGAGCCAGCCGAAGTTCGACTGCACACCGGCGATGTCGAGCACCGCGAGCGCCGCGCCCTCGGCGGCGATGCTGCCTTGCACGCGCAGCGTCACGGTGCCGGTCGGCGTCTGCACGCGCAACGTGTCACCGGGCAGCCGCTGGCGCGCTTGCGCGTTGAGGAACACCGCGTCGGGCGCGAGCACCGCCATGCGATCGGCGTCGTTCGACGGGCGCGGCATCAGCGCGGGCGAGAGCGGTGCGGCCACGAGCGCATCGATGCCGACGATCTTCAGCGGCACGCGCTGGCCCTGCGCGTCGAGCGCATAGGTGTCGAGCTCGATCACGGGGCTCGCGATGGCGACTTGCGGGTGCCGCGCGACGCGTTCGTACAGTGCCTCGTCGAAGCCGACACGCTGTGCGCGCAGCTCGAAATCGGGCACGCCGTTGACCGCGCGCACCGCGGAGCTGAATTCGCTCAGTGCCGATTGATTGATCAACTGCACCGAGAACGCCAGCGCCACGCCGAGCACCACGGCGAGCAGCGCCGCGAGGTTGCGCCAAGGATGGTGGCGCAGCTCGGGCCATGAGAGGTGGCGCAGCAGCGTGGGCAGCAGCGTGACTCGGTTCACACTCTTTTCCCGGAGGAGCGAGGGAGCGAAGCGTCACTCATGCGTCGGCTCTTCGCGCATCCCGTTCGCCGTCAACGTCAGCACACGATCGGCGCGTGCCGCGGCGGCGCGTGAATGGGTTACCAGCACGCAGGCCGCGCCTTCGCTGCGCACTTGCGCCGAGAGCAGGTCCATCACGCGATCGGCGGTGGTTGGGTCGAGGTTGCCGGTCGGTTCGTCGGCGAGGATCAGTTGCGGCTTGTGCACCAGCGCACGCGCGATCGCGACGCGCTGCAATTGCCCGCCCGACAAGGTCTGCGGCAGCCGGCCACCCAGCCCTGCGAGGCCGACCGCGGCGAGCACGGCCTGCACGCGCACATCGTCGGGCCGGCCTTGCAGCAGCAACGGCAGCGCGACGTTGTGCGCCACGCTCAAGTGCGGCAGCACGTGGAAGGCCTGGAACACGAAGCCGAGGTGCGCGCGCCGGAACAGCGCCTGTTGCGCTTCGCCGAGCGCCACGATGTCGGTGCCTGCGATCGAGACGTGGCCGGCGTCTACGCCGTCGAGCCCGGCGATGCAGTTCAGCAGCGTGGACTTGCCGACACCCGATTCGCCAAGGATCGCGACGAACTCGCCGCGCGCAACGCGCAGGTCGACGTTCTGGAAGATCGTCGCGTCACCGTAGCGCTTCGCGAGCGCCGCGACTTCGAGCAAGGCTGCCAATGGAGCCCCTTCGACCGATGGGTACATCGGCCGGTCCCCCGAGGGGACGAGCCTTGCTTGGGGCGGCCCGGCGCGGCGGCTCATGCGCGCGCAAACGGCTCGATCAGCCGCGTCGCGAGCGCGACGACCTGCGCGGTCGCGTCGGGTGCGTCGCAGGCGATGCGGTGCCGCTGCGGCATGCCGCGCAGCCAGGTCATCTGGCGCTTCGCCAACTGGCGCGTCGCGGCCACGCCGCGCTCGGGCAAGTCGCTCAGGTCGCCCGCGACCAGCGCCTCCCAGGTTTGCCGGTAGCCGACGCAGCGCATCGAGGGCATGTCCGCATTCAGATTCAGATCGCCGCGTTCGCCCAGGTGCCGCACTTCGTCGACCAGGCCCTGCTCGATCATCTGGTGAAAGCGCGCCTCGATGCGCTGGTGCAGCCAGGCGCGGTCGTCGGGTTCGAGCGAGATCAGCGGCGCATGCGCGAGCGCCGCCTTCTCGGTGTGGAACGACGACAGCGGCTGGCCGCTGACGCGAAACACTTCGAGCGCGCGCTGGATGCGCTGTTGATCGGCCGGCTTCAGGCGCGCCGCCGTGACCGGGTCGACGCGCTGCAGCTCGCGGTAAAGCGCAGGCAGGCCGCTGCGTTCGAGCTGTGCGGCGAGTGCGGCGCGCACCTCGCGATCGGCCGCCGGCATCGCATCGAGCCCCTCGAACAGCGCCTTGAACTACAGCATCGTGCCGCCGACCAGCAACGGCAGGTGGCCGCGCGCGGTGATCTCGGCGATCAGGCGCCCGGCATCGGCAACGAAGCGCGCGGCCGAGTAGGCCTCGTTCGGGTCGATGATGTCGATCAGGTGGTGCGGCACGAGCGCACGCTCGGCGGCGGTCGGCTTCGCGGTGCCGATGTCCATGCCGCGGTAGACGAGCGCTGAATCGACGCTGACGATCTCGATCGGCCTCGTGTGTGCCCAGGCCGCCGCGATCGCGAGCGCGGCGGCGGTCTTGCCCGAAGCCGTCGGCCCGGCGAGGCACAAATAAGGTGTCATCGACGGCAGCGCGCTCAGAGCACGCCGGGGTTCAGGCGCCACAGCGACCAGGTCAACGCCGACGCGAAACCGACCCACACCCCGTACGGCAGCATCAGCGCACCCGCGAGCGGCCGCGCTTGCCAGAAGGCGCGCGCGGTGAGCGCCACCATCACGAACAGCAGCAGCACCTCGGCGAGCGCAGCGGCACCGTTGTGCCAGTGGAAGAACAGCCAGGTCCAGGCCGCGTTGAGCACCAGCTGCGCGCCGTACAGGCGCAGCGCCGGCCACGCCGCGGGCAGGCCGAGCCGGCGCAACGTCAGCCACGCGGCGCCGCACATCATCACGTACAGCAGGCTCCAGACCGGGCCGAACGCGGTCGGCGGCGGGGCCCAAGCGGGCTGGGTGAGCGCGCCGTAGAAATTTTTCGCGTCGATCGAGGCGTAGGCGCCGATCGCGGCGGTCGCGAAGGTCGCCGCGGCAAGCAGCGCGAGCGCGCCCCAGTGCTTCTGGCCCGCGGCGGGCAGGGTGGTGGTGGTCATGTGGGTCTGGGGTGTGGCTGGATGAAAGAGGATCAGGCGAAGGTCTCGTCGGCGCGCAGGTAGCGCCACTGGCCGGTCGGCAGATCGCCCAGCATCACGTTGCCGATGCGCACGCGCTTGAGGCCGAGTACCTGCAGCCCGACGGCCTCGCACATGCGGCGAATCTGGCGCTTCTTGCCCTGCGTGAGCACGAAGCGCAACTGGTCGTCGTTGACCCACTCGACCTGCGCCGGGCGCAGCGCCTCGCCATCGAGCTCCAAGCCGTGGCGCAGCAGCGCGAGGCCCGAATCGGGCAGGCCGCGCGGGTCGAGCGAGGCCACGCGCACGAGGTACTCCTTCTCCATCTCGCCGTCTTCGCCGATCAGCTGCTTCGCGACGCGGCCGTCCTGCGTCAGGATCAGCAGCCCGACGGAGTCGATGTCGAGCCGACCGGCCGGCACGAGGTGGTTCAGGTGCGAGCGCAAGAAGCGCGTGCCGGAGCGGTCTTCGCGCCAGAGCCGGTCGGGCGTGACGAGCACGACGGCCGGCTCGTAGCCGTCTTCGGCCTGGCCACTCACATAGCCGACCGGCTTGTTCATGAGTACCGTGACACGCTGCGCCTGCTGGAACTTGGCCTTCGCGTCGATCGTGACGCGCTGGTGCGGCATCACGCGCGAACCGAGCTCGGCGACGATTTGGTCGTCGACGCGCACGTAACCGAGTGCGATCCATTCGTCGGCCTCGCGGCGCGACGCGATGCCCAGCTCGCTCATGCGCTTAGAAAGCCGCAGGCTGCCGGGCGCGTGCGCGGTGTGCTCGAAATGATCGTCGTCATCGTCGTCGTGGCGCGGGCGGTGGTTGGCGCGGGGCGCGTTGCGCGGCGCGGTCTGAGGCGCGTTGGGAGGCGCATGCCGTGGCGGCGGGCGCGGATCGAAACGGGCCGGTGGCGGTCGCGGTGCCGTTGCGCGTGGGTCGCGTGGGGCTTGGGTTCGCGGTTGCTGGGTTCGCGGTGCGTCACGCGCATCACGCTGCGGCTGGGCACGTGGCGCGTTGCGCGGGTCGCGTTGCGGCGGCGCCGAACGCGGGTCGTCGCGGGGTGCGTGTTGGCGCGGTGCCGAGCGTGGCTCGTTGCGCGCGCCGAAGGCCGACTTCGCGCCGCGCTGCGGCAGTGCGGGCCGTTGCTGCGGCGGCGCAGCGTTGTCGCCACGCCGCACGAAGCCTTCGGGCGGCCGCTCGCCGAAGCGCTGGCGCAGCTGATCCTGGTAGCGCGCTTCGCGCTCGACGCGCTGGGCTTGCGCCTGCGCGAGCGTGGGTCGCGCGCCCTTGGCGCCTGCGCCCGCGCCGCGCACCGGCGGGCGATCTTGCGAGGGCTGCGGCGCGCCGGCATTGCCGGACCTTTTGAGTTTGATCGTGGCCATGACCGATTGGAGCACGGTCGCGATCCTGAGGAAGACGCGGAGGGCGATGGGCACAGCAGGCGCCGGCCAGGTCGCACCCCTCCGGCGGTCTGTCGCATGCGACTGGCGGATTCACTTGGAAACGACCATGACGCGTTGGTAATCAACGCGCCATCAAAGGGTTTGTACTTAGGGCCCACCATGGTGACTCCTTCACTTATGCAGAAGACCATGAACACCTTCACCCGTTTCAGCGCCCGCGCGTCGCTCGTTTCCCTGGCGCTGATCGGCGCATCGGCGTTTGCGCAAGAGGCGCCGTCCGTCGGCCCCACGAGAGCCGAAGTCGTCAGCGAGACCCTCGCCGCGCGTGCGAACGGCACGCTGGTGCCGGCCGGCGAAGGCGGCTTGTCCCGCATGAACGTGCGCTCGGCTCCGTCGCTGCTGTCGCGCGCGTCGGTCGAGTCCGACGTCCGCTCGGCGCGCGCTGCCGGCGAACTTCAACCCGCCGGCGAGGCTGCCGAGTTCACCGTGGCACAGCCCACCAACACCAGCGTGTACTCGCGCGCCGAGATCAAGGCCAGCGTCATCGCGGCCCGCCGTGCGGGTGAGTTGGTGCCTGCCGGCGAAGGCCCCGACGCCGCCGAGCTGGCGCTGTCGAGGCAAACCGCCACCTACCGCGCGGCCCGTGACCAGGCGCGTGCCGAGCGGCTGGCAAAGCGCTGAAGCAGTGCGGCGCGGACGGGAGCGTTCGGACTCAAACCCCGAGGCCGTACAACTCCCGCAGCGCCTCGCGGTACTGACGCTGGCCGCGGCTGTTGGTGCTGTAGTGTGTGCCGCCCTCGACGAGCACGAAGCGCTTCGGCGCAGCGGCGCGCTCGTACAGCGCGCGGCCGAGCGCCGGCGGGATCAGTGA
>JANMWQ010000689.1:0-7195 GCA_031394085.1 Rhizobacter sp.
ATGCACCGCATCCACGCCGATTTCGAGTTCGAGCCGGGCGCGACCACCGTCAGCACCTCGGTCGACGAAGTGCTCTACCAAAAGCGCGGCGTGTGCCAGGATTTCGCCCACCTGATGCTCGCCTGCCTGCGCGGCCACGGCCTGCCGGCACGCTATGTGTCGGGCTACCTGCTGACCGACCCACCGCCCGGCATGCCGCGCCTGATGGGCGTCGATGCGTCGCACGCGTGGGTGGCGGCGTACTCGCCGCAGCACGGCTGGGTCGAGTTCGATCCCACCAACGACCAGCTCGCCGACCCGCGCTACATCACGCTCACCTGGGGCGCCGACTTCGCCGACGTGGTGCCGCTGCGCGGCGTGATCTTCGGCGGCGGCGACCAGCGCATGGATGTCGAAGTCAGCGTGATTCCGGTCTGATATTCGTCGCCTTCCCCCGATCGGGGGTGGGGCCGGGGGGTATCGAGCCACCCCCGATTTCGGTCGCGTGTTCCGCCCTTGCGGGGATGGTCGGCCGCGGCGCCGGCAGCAAGACTCTCGCTCATCGAACGTCATCGATGGAGAGAGAAAAAATGGCCCGCTTCCAGTTCAACGTGCGTTGCCTCGTGTCGAAGGCCACGCACCACCCGGTCGTCTCGCAGCGCACGCTGCAGGCCTTGCATCTCGAAGAGGCGAGAGGGGCACACACCACGCAACCGCAGGGCCCCGGCTGGTTCGATTCAAGTTGGGACCTGGTCCGTGGTCTCGACGTGCGCGAGGGCCTGCCGGGCGATGCGCGCTTGCACGAATGGCTCGCCGCTTGCCTGCGCGCTGCGCCAGTCGCGCGATCAGCCGTGGCCGAGTGCGATGAACAGCCAGGCGCGCGCCTTGTCCCAGCGGCGCCTCACCGTGCGCTCGTTCGCACCTTGCAGCTCGGCGATCTCGATCTCGCTGTAGCCGCCGAAGTAGCGCATCTCGACGAGTTCGGCGAGTTCGGGATCGACGGTCTCGAGCTCGTGTAACGCTTGGCTCACGCGCAGCAACTCGTCGCTCGGGCCGACATCGGCGGCCCGCATCGCATCGGAATCGATGTCGCCGAGTGCGACGTGTTCGGCGCCGCCGCCACGTCGTTCGGCCATGTGCTCGCGGGCACTGTCGATGATGATGTTGCGCATCGTCTTCGCGGCATAGGCGAAGAAATGCCGCCGGTCTTCGAGCCGCAGGTTGCGCGCACCCACGAGCCGCACGAAACTCTCGTGCACCAGCAGTGTCGTGCTGATGCTCTCGCCGCGCCCTTGCTGGCGCAGCCGGGCACGCGCGACGCGCTTGAGTTCGGGGTAGAGCGACGCGTAGACCGCGTTGAGCGCCGAGCGGTCACCGTCGGCGGCGCGTTGCAGCAGCAGCGTGATCTGCGGTGGCGCGGCTTTGTCGGTCATCGAACCGAGACTATCGCGCGATCGACGCGGCGTCCACCGGCGCAAGCGCAGCGCGGCCCACGATTGACGGATTGCGGCGCAGCGATGCCGCTCCTATGCTTTTCCGATCCCTGATCGAGAACGCATGCGATGAACCGGACCCCGGTGGCCGATTGGCAACAACTGTCTGTACTCTACGAGCTGGCCGACACGCTCGATGTCGATGCGCTCGACGCATGGCTGGTGCAGCTGCGCGGGCAAGCGCATCCGCTGTTGCCGCAGCTGAAGCAGATGCTGGCCGCGCGCGCGCAAGTTCAGCACAACGGTTTTCTCGACACCTTGCCACGCCTGCCCGCGCCGCGCGAGCCGCGCGCGATCGAATGGCAGGCCGGCAGCCGCATCGGTTCTTACAGACTCTTGCGCAAGCTAGGCAGCGGTGGCATGGCCGAGGTCTGGCTCGCGCAGCGCGACGATGGCGCTTTTGCGCGCCAGGTCGCGATCAAGCTGCTGTTCAGGCACGCGGGCAGCAACGAGCGTGACAACTTCGCGCAACGCTTCGATCGCGAGCGCGACATCCTCGCATCGCTCGACCACCCGCACATCTCGGCGTTGCACGATGCTGGTGTCACGCCCGGAGGTCAGCCGTGGCTCGCGCTCGAGTACGTCGAAGGCCAGACGCTGACGGCCTCGTGCGATTCGCGCTGTCTCGGCATCGACGCGCGCGTGCGCTTGTTTCGCCAGGTCCTGCTCGCGGTGCAGCACGCGCACGCGAACCTGGTGATTCACCGCGACCTGAAACCCGGCAACATCCTCGTCACGGGGCAAGGTGAGGTGCGGCTGCTCGATTTCGGCATCGCCAAGCTGCTCGAGCCCGAAGGTGCCGCGGCGGACGAGACCGAACTCACGCGCATGGCCGGCCGGCCGATGACGTTGCAGTACGCGGCGCCCGAGCAACTGCTCGGCCAGCCGCTCACGACTGCCTGTGATGTCTACGCACTCGGTGTGGTGCTGTACGAGCTGCTGTGCGGCGAGCGGCCGTACGAGTTGAAGGTCGACTCGGCGGCGCAACTGGAGCAGGCGATTCTCGACACCGAGCCCCGCGCGCCGAGCCGGCGTGCGCTGGCCGAGTCGGCAGCCACGGCACGCGGCACGAGTGCACCGGCGCTGCGCAAGCAGTTGGCGAGCGACCTCGATGCGATCGTGCTGCGTGCGCTCGCGAAGCAACCGGCGCAACGCTACGGGTCGGTCGAAGCGATGCGGGCCGATCTCGATCGATGGCTCGGCGGTGAACCCGTGGAGGCGAGGGCGCCGAGCACGGTGTACCGGGTCGGCAAGTTCGTGCGGCGCCACACGTTGAGCTTGTCGCTGGGGGCCGGCGCGGTGCTGGCACTCGTCTGCGTAGCCACCCTTGCCGTCGTCATGGGGCTGCAGGCGCGCCAAGACTCGGCGCGCGCCGTTGCGTCACGCGACTTCATGCTCAACATTTTCCAGCGCGCCAACCAGGAAAAATCTCATGGTGCCGACATCACGGCGCGTGATCTGCTGGAGACGGGGCGAAGGGATGTGTTGACGCGGCTGGCCGGGCAACCGAGGCTGCAGGTGGAGTTGTTGCGCGGTATTGCGAAGATTCAGGGCGACATGGGTGAGTACGCTGCCGCAGGCGGTACGCTCACCGAGCTTGTACGCGTCCTTGGTGAATTGCGAGAACCGCGGGAACAAGCCGTCGTCAGGCTGGAGCAGGCCCGCAACGCGCTGCAGATGAACAACCTCGCGATGGCAGAACGCTTTCTGACCGCCGCTCAGACACTGCCAGGTCGTCCCAAGTCCGATGCAGACCTGAACGCGCGCATGGCTGAGGTCGCAGGGTGGCTGCTTCTGAACTCGGGCGACGCACGTGCAGCGAAGTCGTTGTTGCTGGACGGACGGCGAGCAGCGACAAAAGCCCTCGGACCGGAACACCTGCGGACCTTCAAGTTGGGTCAGGCGCTCGTTCGCATGGAACGAGAGTCCGGCAACTTCGATGCGGCGCTTGGGCTCCAAGAGGAGCTGCGAGCGATTGCCGGGCGCGTACAGGGCCTTGACGCAAGCGAAGTCGCGGCGATCGACTGGGAGACCGTGAATGTGCTGGTCGGTGCCGGTCGTTTTGCTCAGGCGCTGTCGCTCGCCCAGACGGCGTTGCCGCATTGCGTCCACACGCTGGGAGCGCAGGACCAGAGTTGTCGTTACCTCTTCCTGAAAGAACAGCAAACATTGCTCAGGCTCGGCCGGGTCGACCTCGTACGCCTTGCGATGCCCCGAGTGCAGTCAATGGCGCAGGACGCAACGCTGCCCTTCCTGCAAATCGAAGCGCTCTTATTGGCGTTTCGAGTGAGTGCTCTGAAGCCGGTTGCATTCGAGTCGGCCGCGCTGTTCGAGCAAGTTCGCGCATTCGGACAATCGAGATCGGAAGTGGCAATGCCGACGGCGTTCAAAGCTGCTGCGCTGTTGGCTTTGGCGGAATCTCGCCTTCGGCACGGCGATACCGGAGGCGCCCGGCAATGGGCCGAGCTTGCAATGAAAAGACTGGGCGATGGCGCTCTTCGTGGTGACGGGTTGCGCCTGGCGTCCATCGGTCGGATGCTGATCGGCATCGCGCTGATGAAACAGGGGCGTGCGGACATCGGTCTGATCTGGCTAGAGCAATCTCAGTCCGGGCTGGCTGAGGTGCTGGGCACCGAACACCCGACGACGCAACTCTTCGCCATGAACAATGTTTTGGCGCTCGCTGCTACGCATCGCTCATATGAGGCGCTCTCGATTGCGAAACATGCCGGGATTGTGTTGCGGGAGGTGCTTGGTGATGACTCTCCGACCTATCAGAATGCGCTGGCGCTCGAACGTTGGTTGGATCGCAACATTTCCGGGTTGCCACGAGACGCGTCTGAGGGCGCTCGACCGGATGGCACGGACTTTTTCAGCTGAAAACCAGAGGTGGAAAATGAACATGCAAGTCAGAAATAGTGCCGGGACCCTCCTGCTGCTAAACGTTCTACCCGTGTTGGCACAGAGCACAGCGAGTTCCGCCGCTTCAACGTCTGTTGACTGCAAGCCTTGTGTCTCGACCCCAGCGCAAATCATTCCGCCGGGTGGGCCCACCTGGCTTATGGTTGTGATAACGCTCGTTGTGGGACTCGGCCTTGGATATTTTTTCGGCTGGCGGTCAGCGGGCCAGAGCCGCCAGTAGGAGAGGCCGCGGCGCGCTGCGCTTCTATGGCGGATACCGGCACCAATGTCCGGTTTTGAGAGTGGGCTCCGTATTGACAGAGGGAACGGCCTTTCGAGCTGCTCCTCTCACTACGGAGATACCCCATGTCACACGCAATGCACCGGATGCCGCTTCACGCAGCTCAGCCAGCGCGCCCGATTCCGCCGGCGCCTCGGCGTCACTTGACCAGCCTTGCTGCCGCCCAATCAGTGCTCCGCACAGCCTGCACGGTCGGTGATTCGGACGAGCGCACCGACACCGCGTTCGTCTCGGCGACCCGGTTCTACGAAGACTGCCACTGGAAGTTCGCCTTCGACCGGCTCGCGTCACTGGCCGATCAAGGCCATGCGCCGGCGGCCAAGCTCGCGCTGCTGATGTTGCGGTACGGAAGACCGCTCTACGGCACCGGGTTCAGCGCGAAGCCCGAGCAGGTCGCGCGCTGGGCTCAGCGCGTGCTGCGTGCCACTTCGCGCGCCACCGCTTCGCCCAGCTCGATCACTGCCAGCGCGTAGTAGCTCGACCAGTTGTAGCGCGTCACCGCGTAGAAGTTCGCGGTGCCGGCCACGTAGCTCGGTGCGGCGTCGCCGTTTTGCAGTTCGACGAGTGCGAGCTTGCCGATGCCGCCGGCATCGGCGAGCCGCACGTCGGCGGCGAACGCGGCCTCGTTGAGTTGCGCGCCGCGCGCGGCGAAGTCGGCGGGCGTGAAGCTCGGCAGGATGTCGGGTCCGAGCAGCGCCGCGCGGTCGGTGGTCGCGACCGGCACGGCGACGTCGAAGCGCGTCGGCAGCCCACGCTGCCAGCCGAACTCGGCCAGGTAGTGCGCGACGCTGCCGATCACGTCGGCGGCGTTGTCGCGCAGATCGGCGCGGCCGTCGCCGTCGAGGTCGACCGCGTACTTGTTGAAGCTCGACGGCATGAACTGCGGCATGCCCATCGCCCCGGCGAAGCTGCCCTTTTGCTGCAGCGGGTCGACGCCTTCGCTGCGGCACATCACGAAGAAACTTTCGAGTTCGTCGCGAAAGAACGGCGCGCGGTCCTTGCGGCCGCTGGGGAAGTCGAACGCGAGCGTGGCGAGTGCATCGATGACGCGGAAGTTGCCCATCTGCTGGCCGTAGATCGTCTCGACGCCGATGATGCCGACAACGATCTCGGGCGGCACGCCGTAGAGCTCCTCGGCGAGCGCGAGCCACTTCTCGTTCGCGCGCCAGAACGCCACGCCGGCGCGGATGCGGATCGGCTCGATGAAGCGGCTGCGGTAGGCCGCCCAGTTCTTCGCGGTGCCCGCCGGCGGCGGCATGATGAACTTGGCGACGCTCGGCTGAAAGCGTGCGCGTTGCAGCGCCGCCTGCACCCACGCGCGGTCGAGGCCGCGGCGCTCGGCGAGCTCGGCGCCGAAACGCATCACGTCGTCGCGCCGGCCGTAGGTGACGATGTCGGGCGCGTCATCGGCGCGAACCTGCGCGGCGGTGGGCTTTTTCTTGCGGGCCAGCGCGGTGGTGCTGGCGAGTGTGAGCGCGGTGCAGACGAGTGCGAGCGCGAGGATCGGGAGCAGGGCAGGTCGGCGCATCGGTGGATTATCGATGCCGGTCGTCGATGCCCCTCATGCGCCACGTAGTCGCAGCGCACGGGCGCGAGCGACAAAACGGCGTGTCAGGGACACATCGGGCCGTGTCACCGGGGCACGGCTGTAGCGTTGGCGTTCCAGCGTGTCGAGCAGTTCGGCGAGCGGCTCGCCCGGCGCACCGAATCGCGCACGCACACGTTGCGCGAGCGCGCGCGGCGGCTCGTGCGGTGCCGCGCTCAGGCCGGCGCGTTGCAGCGCGTCGCGCAGGCGATCCATCTGGCGTGTCCAGGGGTCGACGCGGTGGCGGTCCCACCAGGCCCAGGCGGCACCGGCGAGCGCGAGCGTGCTCAGCGCGCCGATCAGCAGCAGCGCCAGATCTTCCCAGCTCGGCGAGGCGAAGCCCAGGTCTTTGAGCAGGTCGATTTGCTGGCCGCGTGAGTAGTTGAGCACCCACTGGTTCCAGCGGTTGTTCAGTGCCTCCCAGCCGTCGCGCAGTTGCGCCAGTATTTCGGGGCTGACGTTGCCAATCGCGCCGGCCACCAGCCCGGGCGCGGGTGCGAGCCGCCGCCCGCGGCTGATGCGCTCGGGCGCGACCGCGGCGGTCGGGTCGGCACGCACCCAGCCGGTGCCCGGCTGCCAGTACTCGGCCCAGGCATGCGCCGAGCTCTGGCGCACGGCGTAGTAGCCGTCGGTTGGCAGCGGGTCGATGCCCTGGTAGCCGGTGACGACGCGCGCCGGTACATCGAGCGCCCGCATCACGACGACGAAGGCCGCGGCGAAGTGCTCGCAAAAGCCCGTGCGCCGGTCGAGCCAGAACTCGTCGATCGCGTCGTGGCCGCGCTCGTCGCCGTACTCGCCGGGCGCGAGCGTATAGCTGAAACCGGCTGTGCGGATATGCTGCAAAACAGCTTGCGCGAGCACGCGCGGCTCGGCGGTCGCGTAGCGCGGCTGGCGCAGCAGCGCGGTCGCCCATTCGAGCGTGCGCGGGTTGTAGCC
>JANMWQ010000774.1:0-2391 GCA_031394085.1 Rhizobacter sp.
CAACACCTGCGTCGGCTGCCACGCCAACCCCGACAAGCTCGACCTGAGTGCGACGATCGCCGGCTCGGGCCGCGTCAGCTCCTACGACGAGTTGATGATCGGCGACCCATTGATCGACGCGGCCACCGGCCTGCCGAAAACGCGCATCGAAGAAGGCGTGCTGGTGATCGCGCGAGGCCCGGCGCTGGTCGACACGGCCGCGAGCGAAGGCGAGGCGCTCGGCCTCGCGCGCAAGAGCCGGCTGGCGGAAATTCTGTGGGGCCAGAGCCTGTTTTCAGGCGCCGATGCGCGCGCCGCGCACCCGAACCCGCCCGCCACCGCGCCCGATCACGCGAGGATGCTCAACGCAGCTGAAAAGCGCCTCGTCGCCGAATGGATCGACCTCGGCGGCAAGTACTACAACGACCCGTTCGACGCGGCCAGCGGCGTGCGCGACGTGAAGGGCCTGAGCCAGGATTCGTTCATCGCGAAGGTGTACCCGATCCTGACGGCCACCTGCGCCGCCGGCTGCCACCAGGCAATCGGCAGCAGCGCCTCGGCCGTGCCGGTGGGCACCTCGTTCCGCAACAACCGCTTCGTGCTGACGGGCGACGCCGACGGCGACTACAACGTCACGCTGACGATGGTCTCGAACGCCTGCAACGCATCGAAGAACCTGCTGCTGAGCAAGCCCTCGACCGTGCCGCACCCGACCGGCGCGGTCGGCGGCACGGCCGTGTTGCCGGTCGGCGGCGCGAACTACAACGCGATCGCCGCGTGGATCGCGGGAGGCTGCTGAAGCGCATGAAGCCTCTCGTAAATCCTGTCGTGAACACGTCGCTGCGTGCGTCCTTTGGTGCATTCTTTCGAGCACTCGTTCGTGCATCGGCGCTCGCCTCGACCGCGCTGCTCGCGAGCTGCGGCGGCGGCTCGTCGAACCCGCTCGACAACCCGGCCACAGTCGCGAACCCGCCGGGCGCGAGCGGCCAGCGCTTGTCGTTCGCGTACTTCCAGAAGTGCATCAACCCGGTCCTGATCGCGCAATTGCCTTTCCCCACTGGCGGCGCGGGTGCCACCAACACCTGCGCCGGCTCGGGCTGCCACGACAGCACCACCGGCACCGGCGGCGCGCTGCGCATCGTGCCCGCCGCACAGGCGCTCGACGTGACTGCGCCGACCACCACGCCCGAGCTGATCCGCGCCAGCGACATGTACAAGAACTTCTACTCCGCGCAGGGCGAGGTCGTGCTCGGCTCGACGACGCAGAGCCGCATCCTCGCCAAGCCGCTGCTGCTCAATGTGCTGCACGGCGGCGGCCTGATCTTCGCGAGCGACACCGACCCGAACGCCAAGCTCATCAAGTACTGGATCAGCCACCCGGCGCCGCTCGGGCAAGACGAATTCAGCACCGCGACCTGGGCGATGTTCACGCCGGCCGACCCCAAGACCGGCACCTGCAACACGCAATGAACGGCGACATGAAGCCACGGGACTCGAAACGCCGCCTGATGATCGACCGCGCCCTCGCCGTGGTCGCACTCTTCGCGCTGATCGCACTCGGCGCGACCGGTGCGCGCGCGGCCGATGCGACCGGCACGACCGAAGTGGCGAGTGCGCAGAGCTCGTCCGCATCTTCGTCCAACACCGAGCGCCTGCAGATCACCGACGCCTACATCGAACTGCACACCGGCCCGGGCCGCGGCTTTCCGGTCTTCTTCGTCGCGCCGCGCGCGCAGTGGATCAGCATCGAGATGCGCCACACCGACTGGTTCAAGGTGCGTACCGACGACGGCAAGGTTGGCTGGGTCAGCCGCGATCAGTTGGCGACGACGCTGACCGCGGGCGGCGCGAACAAGTCCTTTCGCGATGTGCTGCTCGACGACTACCTGAGCCGCCGCGTGCAGCTCGGCGCGGCCTGGGGCCGGTTCAAGTCGGAGCCGATGCTCAAGCTGTGGACAAGCTATCGGCTTTCCGAAACGCTGAGCTTGGAGGGCACGCTCGGCCAGGTGCAAGGCGTGTTCTCGGGCACCGACTTCTGGCACATCAACGTGATGGCCGAGCCGTGGTCGGACCAGCGCATCTCGCCCTTCTTCGCGGTCGGCGTCGGCAAGTTCAAGAACTTCCCGAACCTGAGCCTGGTGGGCGCGCAGACCACCAACGCCAAGCTCGCGAACGCCAGCGTCGGCGTTCGCTACTACCTGACCGACCGCTTCGTGCTGCGCGCCGACTACTCGCTCTACACCGCCTTCGTCGCCGACACGCGCAGCACCGAGTACCGCGCGTTCACGGCCGGGCTCTCCTTCTTCTTTTGAGTGATCCATGAGCCTGCATCGAATGACCAAGACCCCACTCCTCGCTGCCGCGTTTCTCGGGACAACGCTGATCACCTGCGCCGCCAGCGCGTTCGCCGCC
>JANMWQ010000778.1:0-3651 GCA_031394085.1 Rhizobacter sp.
GGAGGGGCCCCGCGTGGCCCCTGGGAGGGTCGATTGCCGTACCCGGCAAGCGGGGTGTCGTCATGCCTAGAGCAGGTGCTTGACGCCGTCCTGCTCGCCCTGCAGTTCGGCCAGCGTGACGTTGATGCGTTCCTGGCTAAAGGCGTCGATCGCCAGGCCTTCGACGACCTTGTACTTGCCACCTTCGGTCGTGACCGGGAAGCCGAACATCACGTCTTTCGGGATGCCGTACTGGCCGTCCGACGGTACGCCCATCGTGACCCACTTGCCTTGCGTGCCGAGTGCCCAGTCGCGCATGTGGTCGATGGCCGCGTTGGCCGCCGACGCGGCCGAAGAAACGCCGCGGGCCGCGATGATCGCCGCGCCGCGCTTGCCGACGGTCGGCAAGAAAGTGTCGGCGTTCCAGACCTGGTCGTTGATCATGTCTTTGATGCCCGCGCCGCCGATGGTCGCGAAGCGGTAGTCGGCGTACATGGTCGGCGAATGGTTGCCCCAGACAGCGAGCTTTTCGATGTCGGCGACGGCTTTGCCGGTCTTCGCGGCGATCTGGCTCAGCGCGCGGTTGTGGTCGAGGCGCAGCATCGCGGTGAAGTTCTCGCGCGGCAGGCTCGGTGCACTCTTCATCGCGATGTAGGCGTTGGTGTTGGCCGGGTTGCCGACCACCAGCACTTTGACGTTGCGGCTCGCGACCTTGTCGAGCGCCTTGCCCTGCGCGGTGAAGATCTCGGCATTCACGGCAAGCAACTCGGCGCGCTCCATGCCCGGGCCGCGCGGGCGTGAGCCGATCAGCAGCGCGTAATCGGCATCCTTGAATGCGGTCATCGGGTCGCCGTGGGCTTCGATGCCGACGAGCAGCGGAAACGCGCAGTCTTCGAGTTCCATGATCACGCCCTTGAGCGCGGCCTGCGGCTTTTCCATCGGCACTTCGAGCAGGCTCAGGACGACCGGTTGGTCTTTGCCCAGCATTTCGCCCGAAGCGATGCGAAACAGGACGGCGTAGCCGATCTGGCCGGCGGCGCCCGTGACGGCAACGCGAACTGGGTTTTTGCTCATGCGAATTCTCCGAAGGGAATGGTTGCGAATGGTCTGGAACGGCTGTTTGCCAGTTTAGGCGACGATGCCGGCCAGGCTACGGGCTTTCCCTCGTTTCTCATCGTAAATCGTCAACTCTTCTGTCTTCTATAAGACATCAATTACTTATCTTAAAGCCGCGGGCTGGCGCTTTGTGCTGCAATCGAAGCATGCCAGCGACCCCCCTGCCAGCCTCGCCCAACGCGAGCCTCGGCCCCGCGTTCAGCCCGCTGTACCGGCAGATCAAGGCCCTGATGATCGCGCTCCTGCAGCATGCGGAGTGGCGACCGGGGGAAGCGATCCCGAGCGAAATGGAGCTCGCGGCGCGTTTCAAGGTCAGCCAGGGCACGGTGCGCAAGGCGATCGACGAACTCGCGGCCGACAACCTGTTGGTGCGCCGCCAGGGCAAGGGCACGTTCGTTTCGACGCACGCGGAAGAACACGTGCAGTTTCGCTTCCTGCGCTTGATGCCCGACACCGGTGAGCCGGGCGGCATGACGCGCCGGCTGATCGATTGCAAGCGCCAACGCGCGCCGGCCGATGTGGCGCGCGCTTTGCAGTTGCGCGCGAGCGACCCGGTGATCCGCGTTCGGCGCGTGCTGTCGTTTCGCGAAACGCCGGTCGTGTTCGACGACATCTGGTTGCCGTCGGCGCTGTTCAAGGGGCTGACGGTCGAGCGGCTCGCCGCGCACCCCGGGCCGTTGTACGGCTTGTTCGAGTCGGAGTTCGGCGTGCGCATGATTCGGGCCGAGGAAAAGATTCGCGCGGTGTCGGCCGATGCGGCCAGTGCGGGGTTGCTCGCGCTCGATGCCGGTGCGCCGCTCCTCGGTGTCGAGCGGCTGTCGATGACTTACGGCGACAAGCCGGTCGAACTGCGCCGTGGCCTTTACAGCACGGCGTCACATTACTATCGCAACGACCTGAGTTGACGCTCTTGATGTTTGGCATGCCCCGGAATGGGTCATTTCGAATGCGGTGCCAGTGAACCGTGCTGCATTGCAATAAAATCTGATGATTACGCAGCGGTTTCGACAGTTCTGAACAAGGCAGCTTCATGGCAGAAATGGCAAAAAAACAAAGACCCGGTGGGAACATGAAACTGATCGATGCGCTCGGCTACCGGCTCCCGCTGGCAGGCGTGGTGTCGATCCTGCATCGGGCCAGCGGCCTCGTGATGTTCATCCTGTTGCCATTCATCATCTGGATGTTCGACACCAGCCTCACCTCCGAAATTACGTACAGCCAGTTCACGTCGGTGTTCACCTCGGGCACGGGCGTTTTGCCGGGCTGGTTCTACAAGCTGGTCGCGCTGGCGCTGATCTGGGCTTTTTTGCACCACCTGATCGCCGGGCTGCGCCACCTGTGGATGGACGCGACGCATGCGGTCACGCTGCAATTCGGTCGTTCGTCGGCGGTGTTCACGTTGGTCGTGAGCGTCGTGCTCACGCTCGCGCTCGGCGCGAAGCTCTTCTTCTTTTGAATCGTTGACGAGGCAATTGCCAATGGCACAGAGTTTCGGTTCGAAGCGCACCGTCGTCGGTGCGCACTACGGTCTGCGCGACTGGCTTTCGCAGCGCGTCACCGCTGCGTTGATGGCGCTGTTCACGGTCGCGGTGATCGTGCAGGTGCTGTTGCCCGGCGCGATGGGCTACGACAAGTGGGCCGGCATCTTCGCGCACCAGTGGATGAAGGTGCTGACCTTCGTCGTGATCGTCTCGCTGCTCGTCCACGTGTGGGTCGGCGTGCGGGACGTGCTGATGGATTACGTGAAAGCGGTCGGCGCGCGCCTCGCGTTGCAGGTCGGCACGATCGCATGGCTGGTCGGCTGCGCCGGCTGGGCCGTTCAGGTTCTTTGGAGACTTTGATGCAAGCGGGAATCTCTCAAATGTCGGCCGGCACGGCTTCGCTTTCGCGGCGCAAGTTCGACGTGGTCATCGTCGGCGCCGGTGGGTCGGGCATGCGCGCGTCGCTGCAACTCTCGCTCGCGGGTCTCAACGTTGCGGTGCTGTCGAAGGTGTTCCCGACGCGCTCGCACACCGTCGCTGCGCAAGGCGGCATTGGCGCCTCGCTCGGCAACATGAGCGAAGACAACTGGCATTACCACTTCTACGACACCGTGAAGGGCTCCGACTGGCTCGGCGACCAAGATGCGATCGAGTACATGTGCCGTGAAGCGCCCAAGGTCGTCTACGAGCTCGAACATTTCGGCATGCCGTTCGACCGCAACCCCGACGGCACGATCTACCAGCGCCCGTTCGGCGGCCACACCGCCAACTACGGCGAAAAGCCGGTGCAGCGCGCCTGCGCCGCAGCCGACCGCACTGGCCACGCGATGCTGCACACGCTGTACCAGCAAAACATCAAGGCACGCACGAACTTCTTCGTCGAATGGATGGCGCTCGACCTGATCCGCGACGCCGACGGCGACGTCGTCGGCGTGACCGCGCTCGAGATGGAAACCGGCGAGGTCTTCATCCTCGAGGCCAAGACCGTGCTGCTCGCAACAGGCGGGGCAGGGCGCATCTTCGCCGCCTCGACCAACGCGTTCATCAACACCGGCGACGGCCTCGGCATGGCGGC
>JANMWQ010000833.1:0-2602 GCA_031394085.1 Rhizobacter sp.
GCCGCCAGTTCGTCGCTGAGCGTCACGCCCGACATCAGCCGGTTGTCGGTCGAGCACGAGACCGACAGGCCGGCCTCGACCATCGCGCGGATCGGGTGCGCCGCGAGCGACGCGAACGCGCCGGTGTGCACGTTGCTGCTCGGGCAAACCTCGAAGTGCAGGCCGAGCGCGCGCGCCGCGTCGATCCAGCGCGCGGTCTCATCTAGCGTGCGGCCCGCCATGATGTGCACGCCGTGGCCGATGCGCGTCGCGCCGAGTGCCGCGGCTTCGAGCACGCGCGAACCGACATCGGATTCACCGGCGTGGCAGGTGATGCCGAGCCCAGCATCGCGAGCGCGGGCGAACGCTGCCGCGTGCGCGGCCGGCGGGTAGCCGCGCTCGGCGCCAGCGAGGTCGAAGCCGATCACGCCGCGGTCTGCGCTTTTGCCCGCGCTCTTGCCCGCATACCGCGCGGCGAGGTCGGCGGCGCGCCAGGTTTCGTCGGGCGAATCGGTGCGCATCGCGCAAACGATCAGCCCGCACGGCAACGCGCTGCGCGCCAGGCCGGCCACCAGCGCCTCGACGACGGCGTCGCCGCGCAGCCCGTGCGGTTCGAGCAGCAGCGGCGCGATGCGGAACTCGGCCAGCACGCAGCCGTCGTGCCGCGCGTCTTCGGCGGCCTCGAACGCGACGCGCTCGCAGGCCTCGGCCGTGGCCATCGCACCCACCGTGAGCGCGAAGCCGCGCAGGTAGCGCTCGAGGCTGCCGGAGTTGGCGTTCGCGTGCATCCATCGCGCGAGCGCATCGGCATCGTCGGTCGGCAAGGCGATGCCGCGGGCGTGGGCCAGCGCCAGCAGCGTCGCGGGGCGCAGGCCGCCGTCGAGGTGCTCGTGCAGCAAGGCCTTCGGCAAGGCGTGGAAATTCAGCGGTTCGGGCGACGGAGGTACAGGCGAGTTCACGATCGAGCGTCTTTCTGGGCGGGTTACGGCGGGTGAGCAGAATTCGCGCCATCTTCGCCGCGGTTTTGCTTCGGAACCACTGCGCCACGGCGCCACCGCGGCACAATCCGCGCGGGAATTTACCTGTCGGGCGGGCGCGCATTCTGCTTAGAGTGCAGGCGGAAAACTTTCGCGAACCGGCCCGGTGCGCAAAACGCGCCATCATGCGCCTCCCGAACCTTGCGACCAGAGACCGACCATGAAAATCATCCAACACTTCGGCTTGCTGGCCCTCGCGGTGACGGCCAGCTTCGCGGTGCACGCCGAACCGGCCGTCGTCTACGACATGGGCGGCAAGTTCGACAAGTCGTTCAACGAGGCGGCGTACCGCGGCATCGAGAAATGGAAGAAGGAGACCGGCAAGCCCTACCTCGAATTCGAGATCGCCAACGAGACCCAGCGCGAGCAGGCGCTGCGCCGCATGGCCGAGCGCGGCGCGAGCCCGATCATCGGCATCGGCTTCGGGCAAGCCGCGGCAATCGAGAAGATCGCGAAAGAGTTTCCGAAGCTGCAGTTCGCGCTGATCGACATGGTGGTGCAGCTGCCCAACGTGCAGTCGGTCGTGTTCAAGGAGCAGGAGGGCAGCTTTCTGGTCGGCGTGATGGCGACCTCGGCGAGCAAGACCGGCAAGGTCGGCTTCATCGGCGGCATGGACATCCCGCTGATCCGCAAGTTTCAGTGCGGCTACGAGCAGGGCGCGAAGTACGCGAACCCCAAGACCGAAGTATTTTCGAACATGACCGGCACCACCGGCGCGGCCTGGGCCGACCCGGGGCGCGGCAGCGAACTCGCGAAGGCGCAGTTCGGCAAAGGTGCCGACGTGATCTTCGCGGCCGCGGGCGGCACCGGCATCGGCGTTTACCAGGCCGCGAAAGACGCCGGCAAACTCGCGATCGGCGTCGACAGCAACCAGAACCACATCCAGCCCGGCACGATGCTGACCTCGATGTTGAAGCGCATCGACGTCGCCGTCTACCAAGCCATCGTGGCCTACAAACCGGGTGTCACGGTGCTCGGCCTGAAAGAGGGCGGCATCGACTACGCGATGGACGACAACAACGCCAAGCTGGTGAGTGCCGACATGAAGAAGAAGGTCGACGCCGCGAAGGCCGACATCATCGCCGGCAAGATCAAGGTCGCCGACTACATGGTCGACAACGCTTGCAAGTTTTGACGGGTTGAGCGGTTGAACACGTCTTGGTACTTCTCCCTCTTCCGCTGGGCGAGGGAGTGAAGCGATGAGCACCATCAAGCACGTCACCGCGCGCGCGGGCGCCTCGTTCACGACCATCTCGCACGTGCTCAACGGTACGCACCGCGTGAGCGAAACCGCGGCCGGCGTGCTGATCGAACGCATCGCCGCGGGCGCGGCCGCCTGCCGCGCGGTGGTGCTGGCGCCGCAACTGCTGATGCGCGAATCGACCGGCGCGGTGCCGGTGCGCTGACGCTGCGAATCTTCTCGTTGCGACCATGACGCCACTCGACGCTTCTGCAGCACCCGCACCCGCATTCGCGGTGCGCATGACCGGCATCGACAAGCGCTTCGGCAGCGTGCAGGCGAACGCCGACGTGAACCTGAGCGTGATGCGCGGCAGCGTGCACGGCCTGGTCGGCGAGAACGGTGC
>JANMWQ010000838.1:0-3608 GCA_031394085.1 Rhizobacter sp.
TGCCAAGAAGGCAGCGGCTCCGGCCAAGAAGCGCACCCCCAACGCGGCCTTCATGAAGGCCATGACCCCGAGCGCCGCGCTCGCTGCGATCATCGGCGCCAAGCCGGTGCCCCGCACCGAAGTGACGAAGAAGGTCTGGGAGTACATCAAGGCCAACAAGCTGCAAGACGCAGCGAAGAAGACGATGATCAATGCCGACGCCAAGCTGAAAGAAATTTTCAAGAAGGCGCAAGTCTCGATGTTCGAGATGACCAAGCTGATCAACGGCCACCTGAGCTGAGCGAGTTGATCGGCCGCGATCCGTCGATCAGGCCGAACGAAAAAGCCGGTGCATGCACCGGCTTTTTTGTGCCCGCTGCGCGCTGACGGTCGCGCGCCGACGTGCGTTCATCGCATCAGCCGCGCGCCAGCCGGCGCTGCAAAAAGTCGAGCCGGTCCTGGCCCCAGAAGATTTCGCCGTCGACGACATAGCTCGGCGCACCGAACACACCGAGGTCGATCGCGCGCTGCGTGTCGGCGTCGTAGCGGGCCGCAACCGCCGGCGAGCGCGAATCGTCGAGGCGCTTCGCCGGCAGGTGCAGGGCAGCGAGCACCGCGGCGAGCTCGGTCGCGTCGGCGATGTCGCGCTCCTCGACCCAGACGGCGCGCAGCAACGCGCCGGCCAGCGCCATCGCGGCCTGGCTGCCATCGTGCAGTGCGACCGCGGTGATCAGCCGCGCGGCGGCGTCGGCCGCGACCGGGAAGAACTTCGGCTGCAGGTTCAGCGGCAGCCCGAGGTGCGCGCTGAAGCGCTCGAGCTCGACCAGACGATAGGCCTGGCGCTGCGGCGCGCGCTTGGCCAGCGGCAACCCGCCCGAGGCCGGGAACACCTTGCCGCCGAGGTCGACCGGCAACACATCGACCCGCGCGCCGGCGGTCTTCGCGATCGCGGCGAAGCGGTCGTGGCCGAGGTAGGCCCAGGGCGATTGCGGCGCGAAGAAGTAGTCGACGACGAGGGCCATGCGCACTCCGGAGATGGAGCGCGCAGTCTATCGGCCCGCAGCGCCGAGCGCTCAGCGCTTCAGGCAGCGGGGCGCTCAGCGCTTGACGTAGCGGATGTCGGCGCGGCGGTTCTCGGAATACGCGGCTTCGTCGTGGCCATCGGCTTTCGGGCGTTCTTCACCGTAGCTCACGGCCTCGATCTGCGACGCCTTCGCGCCCATCAACTCGAGCTGCTTCGCAACGACCTGTGCGCGCTTGTCGCCGAGCGCGAGGTTGTATTCGCGCGAGCCGCGTTCGTCGGTGTTGCCTTCGACGCGGATCTGCACGTTCGAATGCGTCTGCAGAAACTGGCCGTGCGCCTGCACCAGCGGCTGGTACTTGGAGTCGACGGCGAAGTCGTCGTACGCGAAGAAAACGCTGCGCGCGGCGAGGTTGCTCTTCGGGTCGTCGAGCGGGTCGAGCGTGACGGTCGCGACCGTGCTCTGCGCGGTCGATGGGCCGGCGGTGTTGGCCGGTGCGAGCGTGGCGTTGTCGACCGGTGCCTTCGGCACATCGATCGGCGTGCTGCTGCAGGCCGCGAGCGCTGCAGCGGCGACGATGGCGATGGAAAGTGACTTGATCATGAGCAAACTCCTGGAGTGGTGGGCGGGGAAAAACGCGGGAAAAAGCGCGGGAGAAAGTGCGGGAGAAAGTGCGGGAAAACCGACCCGTTCATTCGGTGAAAGAAAGCGGCTTCGCGGCGAGTGCGGCGTCGAAGCCGCCCATGCAGTCGACCAGCACCGCGAGGCCGTCGTGAACCTTGCGCAACTGCGCGGCACTCATGCCGTCGAGCACGTTCGGCAGCAAGCCACGCACTGGCGCCGCAGCGGCCTTCAGCGCCTTGCGGCCGGCAGGCGTGAGGTGGATGCGCACGATGCGCTGGTCGGCCGGCGAGCGACCCCGGCGCACCAGGGCTGCGATCTCCAGGCGGTTGAGCAGGTTGCTGACGGTCGTCTGGTGCACGCGCAACCGGCCCGCCAGTTCGCCCACGCTCAGCCCGTCGGCCTGCGCCACCTGGTGCAGCGCCCACAACTGCGCGCCCGGAATGCCGGTGCTGCGTTCGACCTGCGTGGAGTGGTTGCCCGCCAGTCGCACGACCACGCGCAACTGTTGCAGCACATCGAGCCCGACCGGGGCGGGGCGGCGCGTGCGCCGCGTGCGCTGAGGGGTCGAAAGCGAAGGCGAAGGGACCGGCGCCGATTTCATTTGCACAAAGTATATTGCTGCAAATGTATTAAAGTTGTTTCGGGATGATTCCGCAAAGGCCATATCTTCGAAGTTGAGATGGCGCAGCACGGTAGGCTGCGCGCCCATGACAACGACGCGGGATGCTGCCGATGAACATGGCGCTGTTGGGCCCGCTCGTCGCGTGGCCGTTGATGTTGCTGGCCGCCTGGCTGGCAGGCGAATGGGTCTTTCGCCACTGGAACCTGCCGCGCGTGTGCGCCTACGGCGTGGTCGGTCTGCTGCTCGGTGGCACCGGCTTGTCGCAGAACGTGGCCTCGCACGAGGCGCAGGGCTTCATGGCCAACGTCGCGCTCGCGCTCACGCTGTTCGAGCTCGGCTACCGCATCAACCCGCGTTGGTTTCGCCACAACCCGTGGGTGCTCGCGGCCGGTATCGCGCAGGCGTTGCTGACGTTCGGTGCGGTGTTCTGGGTCGCGGGGCTGTTCGGCCTGGCCGTCGACCACCGGCTCGTGCTCGCCGCGCTGTGCGTGGCGAGCTCGCCGGCCGCGATCATGCGCGTCACGCACGAGCTGCGCAGCGCGGGGCAGGTCACCGAGCGGCTGCTGCACCTGTGCGCGTTGAACTGCCTGCTGGCGGTGCTGCTGCTCCGGCTCGTCGTCGGCTACTGGCACCTCGAGACCAGCGGCGACCTCGGCAAGGCGGCGTTCAACAGCATCTATGTGATCTGCTTGTCGCTCGTGGCCGGTGCGGTGTTCGGGTTCATCGCGCCGCTGCTCAACCGCATTGCCACGAGCAGCCAGAGCACCACCGTGACCTTCGCGTTCCTGGTGCTGCTGCTGACCGGCCTGGCGCAAAGCCTGCACCTGTCGCCGCTGCTCGCCGCGCTCGCGTTCGGCGTGGTCGCGCGCGAACGCCGCATCATGCTGAGCCACGCGCAGCGCAACTTCGGCGCGCTCGGCGAGGTGCTCGCGGTGTTCCTGTTCGTCTTCATCGGCAGCCTGCTGACCTGGAACGGCTTGCTCGCCGGGTTGGTGCTCGGCGTGACGGTGCTGGCGGTGCGCAGCGGCGCGCACACGCTCGTCAACATGAGCATCGCGCGCGTCAGCGGCACGACCTTTCGCAAGGGCGCGCTGACCGGCCTGGCGCTGATGCCGATGTCGGCGTTCGCGCTGATACTGCTCGAAGAGAGCCGGCTCTACGGCTTCGATCTGGCGCGCGACAGCCTGCCGGTGATCGTCGGCCTGCTGGTCTTGCTCGATGTGATCGGCCCGCTCGTGACCCAGCGCGCGCTGATGCTCGCCGACGAAGCGCACCCGGAGCAAAACTAGATGCCACTCGAACCCTTCGGAGAATCCAAAGCCCTGTCGCTCGGCGTCGAGCTCGAACTGCAGCTCGTCAAC